>NZ_JAUJWZ010000007.1:0-280234 GCF_031931925.1 Pseudomonas sp. rhizo66 | reverse complement strand
CAGCGGTCAACGGCGTGGAATCAACAACTCACGAACACCATCGCCGTGCTCCAGCACCTCCCCCGGCAACTTCAAACGCTGATCATCCAGATAGCGGTAATCCTTGCGCGCAGTCTCCAGTCGAGCGAAGTCCAGCTCGACGTTGAACGTCCCCTCCTCTCGCCCCGCTTCGAACAGCAACGTCCCCAGCGGATCGACCAGCGCACTGCCACCGGCAAACACCAGACCGTCATCCCCGGCCTCGACGCGATTGACCATCAACGCAAAGGACTGATTCTCCTGCGCCCGCGCCATGATGGCGGTGCGGTGCGTCGGCGCGTATGGGTCCATATTGCCGTTGGTCACGATCAACAGTTCGGCACCCAGTTGTGCCAAGGCACGGGCCGACTCTGGAAACTCGATGTCGTAGCAAATCAACAGGCCGACACGCACACCGTTCCACTCGCACGTGGCGTAGCGGTCGCCTGCCTCGAACACACCGCGATCCGACGCCCACAAATGCGTCTTGCGATATTTCAGGGCGATGCCTTCAGGGGTGATCAACAGCGTGGTGTTGTAGAAGCGACCGTTGTCGTTTTCGGCCATGCCGATCACCACGGCAATGTTGCGTTCGCGCGCGGCGGCCAGCACGGCGCTGACAGTCGGGCCGTCCAGCGGTTCGGCGGTTTGCGCGACAGTCTCGGCCGTCGGAAAGCCCATCAGGTGGGTTTCCGGAAACACGATCAATTGCGTGTCGGCCGCGCACGCGGCAATCGCTGCCAGTGCGCGTTCGAGGTTGTAGGCCGTGGCATTGTCACGGCCCGCCAATTGCGCGAGTTCGACTTTCATGGGAATTCCTTGTGATGAGCGCCGGGCGCTGAAAGATTGCCCGGTGGCTGTCTGTGGGCCAGTATGCGCAGCAAGCAGCCGGCCAGGGAATTACGCGGCCGGGGTAACCCGATAGGGGTAGATCGATGACACTTGCGTTTGACGACATCACCTGGCACCGCGCCGTCGGGCAACTGATCGAGGCGCTGGACAAGCCGAACTTCTGGGCACAACTGGTGCGTCTGCTCGACCAGTACGTGCAGTTCGATAGCTGGGTGGCGCTGCTGTTCAGCGCCGATCAACACCCGCAAGTCTTCGCCGAATGCCCGGGTGCAGACGGCAATCCTGACCCGTTGTTTCAGGACTACTTGCGCGGCCTGTACCTGCTCGACCCGTTCTACATCGCCTGCCGCGAGCAAACCCGCACCGGTTTGTATCGCCTCTCGGAAGTGGCGCCGGAGCATTTCGAACTGACCGAGTATTACCAGCGATACTTTCGTCTGAATGTCGTGGCCGACGAAATCCAGTTCAATTGTCAGCTCGAAGGCGAGCGCACGTTGTGTCTGTCACTGGGCAGTGAAAAACGTTTCACTGGCGAACATATCGCCTTGCTGTCATTGATCCAGCCATGGGTGCTGGGTTTGTTGCGCCAGCGCCTGCCTTATGAAATCAACGAGACCGTGGCCCTCGCCGCGGCGCCTGCCCGGACAGACTGGCGCGTGCAACTGGAGGCGTCAGTGCAGCAACTCAAGGGCGCGCAGTTGACCGCCCGGGAACTGGATGTCGGGCGTTTGATGCTCAGCGGTTGCTCCAGTAAAGAAATCGCCCGTAAGCTGGAAATCTCCGTAGAAACCGTGAAAGTCCATAAGAAACACATGTACAGCAAGCTGGGAATCAAATCCCAGTCCGAGCTGTTTTCGATTTTTCTTCAGGCGCAAAACGCCTGACACAGCGCGATTTACGCTTTTTTGTGGGAGCGAGCTTGCTCGCGAAGGGGCCATCATATTCAACATTTATGTTGGCTGATCCACTGTATTCGCGAGCAAGCTCGCTCCCACAAGGAACTGCAGCGCTGATTATTCCGAGTCCGAACCAAGGATACCGTATGAGCCTGTCACTCCTGAGCCGCTACGCCTTCTTTGCCGTCTGCGTGATTTTCACCCTCGCCAGCCTGCCGTTCCTCGAACATGACTGGCTATGGCCAATCACCGCCGTCACCGGCGTACTGAGCCTGCTCGGTCTGTTCGACCTGCTGCAAAGCCCGCACGCGGTGCGCCGCAATTACCCGATCCTCGGCAACATCCGTTACCTGGTCGAAGGCATCCGCCCGGAAATACGCCAGTACCTGCTCGAATCCGACAGCGATGCCCTGCCCTTCTCCCGCGCCCAGCGTTCGCTGGTCTATTCGCGAGCGAAAAACGAAACCGCCGACAAACCGTTCGGCACGCTGATTGATGTCTATCAATCCGGCTTCGAATTCATCGGCCACTCGATGCGTCCGGCACCGCTGAGCGACCCGAGCAGTTTCCGCGTCACCGTCGGTGGCCCGCAGTGCAGCCAGCCGTACTCGGCGTCGGTATTCAACATCTCGGCGATGAGCTTCGGCTCGCTCAGTGCCAACGCCATTCGCGCGTTGAATCAAGGCGCGAAACTCGGCAACTTCGCCCACGACACCGGTGAAGGCAGCATCAGCCCGTATCACCGCGAACACGGCGGCGACCTGACCTGGGAGCTGGGCAGTGGCTACTTCGGCTGCCGCACCAGCGACGGCCGTTTCGACCCGGAACGCTTCGCCACCCAGGCGCAGAACCCGCAAGTGCGGATGATCGAAATCAAGATGAGCCAGGGCGCCAAACCCGGCCACGGCGGGATCCTGCCCAAGCATAAAGTCACCAAAGAAATCGCCGAAACACGCGGCATCCTGATGGGCGAAGACTGCGTGTCGCCGTCACGCCACAGCGCGTTCTCCACGCCGATCGAACTGATGCAGTTCATCCAGCAATTGCGTGAACTGTCCGGCGGCAAACCGGTGGGCTTCAAGTTCTGCCTCGGCCACCCGTGGGAGTTCATGGGCATCGCCAAAGCCATGCTGGAAACCGGCATCCTGCCGGACTTCATCGTCGTCGACGGCAAGGAAGGTGGCACCGGCGCCGCGCCGGTCGAGTTCACCGACCACATCGGCGTGCCGATGCGCGAAGGCCTGCTGTTTGTCCACAACACCCTGGTCGGCCTGAACCTGCGCGACAAGATCAAACTCGGCGCCAGCGGCAAGATCGTCAGCGCCTTCGACATCGCCAGCGTACTGGCCATCGGCGCCGACTGGGCCAACTCGGCACGCGGCTTCATGTTCGCCATCGGCTGCATTCAGTCGCAAAGCTGCCACACCAACAAATGCCCGACGGGTGTCGCCACTCAAGATGCCCTGCGCCAACGCGCGCTGGTGGTGCCGGACAAGGCGCAGCGGGTGTTCAACTTCCACCGCAATACCCTCAAGGCGCTGGCAGAAATGCTTGCCGCAGCTGGGCTGGAACATCCGTCGCAACTGTCGGCCAAGCACCTGGTGCGGCGCATGTCAGCGACCGAGATCAAGTTGTTCTCGCAGTTGCACGTGTTCCTGAAACCGGGGGAATTGCTTACCGGGGAAGTGAATGGCGAGTTTTACTCGCGGATGTGGCAGATGGCGCGGGCGGACAGTTTTGAGCCGCAGGAAGTGGCCGCGGCTTGAAACAAACCGGCGCCATCTGGTCAGGATTGGCGTCGGCTTCCTGAAATCATACTTTTCTATGGGCCGTTAATCACCGGCTCACAACCATGCCCCTCTTTTACTCCATACAGTGCAATTGAATTATTTTGATATTTCACATGTTCCACGAGCATCTTAGTCAACCGCTCGGACTCGTCGTGAACCTGATCTATGTCAATTACGTAAAAACACGGTGGCGTCGCTTTCTGCGTCAATTCGGCTATCAATACTTCGTATGGCAAAGGACGAATGGATGAGCCCAAGATATTGAAATAACCAGCGTAAATCGCACCAGCATACACAGGCACATTCTTAGCCTCTCCGATTATTTTTTTCACAGGCGACCGGAGATCATGTTCAATTCGCAACTTACTACAATCAGGACTCATTGAATAAAAAAATATTGACATCACACAAACAAACACTAGCAACATCCAACGAACAAAATCGTCGCGCACCAGACTGAATCCATAGGCCACGAATATCAAAATCACAGGTACAAAAATAACCATATTTCTAAACGACAATACTGGTGTAAAAAATGATGACCGGAGCCACGCCACTGTGAAACCCAGAAACCACCAGACCAATAATAATTTCAACGAATCTTTTCTATCCTCGACCACCAAAAGCCTCATTAAAGCAAAAACCATAAACATTCCACAGATCAACGCGACCGTCAGGTTTCCAAAAAGCAGACTGAACCATTCAACTAAAAAATCATCTTCCGGTTTTCGTATCCAGGTATCAGTTCTTTTGAAATTTGCAAGCATATAAGACAGCACCGGAACCAATGACAAAACCACTCCTAGTGCCGCCGCACAACTCGCAATAAACAAGTGTCTGTCAAGACCTGTACGGACCGAAAAATAAAACAATAGAATAAATTGAGCCATTACCAGAAAGAAGCCGAAATAGTGGGTATTTACGAGCAAAGATGCACAAGCCGTGTAAAGACACACTTCGCGAACACTCTTCCTCTCGACAAGCCTGAAAAACAACAAGAATGAGACAACCCCAAAAAACACCAACAAACTATATGATCTTGCGTCCCGCGACAAAGCTATTAAAACAAAATTAACCGAACTTAACAGCGCAGCGATTACTCCTACTCGCTCATTAAAAAGCTTTCTCCCCAAGCAATATATAGATGGAATCAATGCCACACCAAAAACAACCGAGAATACTCGCGCCACCCATTCTCCGTAACCAAAAACATGAAAAACCAGCCAGAGCAATATCTGGTAGAAGGGTGGATGAACATCTTCAACAGTCTGGTGAAAAACTTCACTCAAGCTGTTATTCGGATCACTTACGCCAACGCTGAACACCTCGTCGTACCACAAGCTCTTCTCCAGTAAATCATTGAGTCGCAGCACTATCCCGAGTAGCACGATAAGCAACAGTGGAACGTATTTTCTGAAAATCTTTTTGCCTCGCTTTGAAAACATGAGTCCCCCTCCCTGTCGATAGTTACTGCCCACATGTAACAATGTCACCGCTCGTTATGGACAAGCATCAAAACGCCGACTCCCACAGCCAGCCACAACGTCACCAACCGCAACAAAACCGTCGCCGCAATCGCATCTGGCAATCCGACCCCACCCGAAACCAGCAAAGCCACCATCACCGCTTCGGCGCTGCCCAGGCCACCCGGCATGAAACTCAACGCCCCCGCCAGCATGGCCACCGCATAAATGAATACGGCAAACGCCAGGCCCACATCCGCCCCCATCGCCTGCAAAATCCAGTAAAACGCCAACGCTTCAAGTCCCCAGGCCAGCAGGCTCAACAGCGTTGTGCCGATCAGGCGGCGTGGGGTGTGGCAGCGGCGCGACTGGTGTAACACCTCAATGGCGTGGCGCAGCAACCGGGAGACCCCATCGTGGCGTTGATCAATGCGTCGATCGATCGCCTGGACAAGGCCAGGCGAGATCACCAACATCCCAGCGCAAACCAGCAACACCAGACTCGCGACGACTATCGACAACCATTCGGGGTGCGCGCTCAAGCCGAACAACGCCAGGCCGACCATGGCCAGCAGGTCCGCCAGCCGCTCACTGAACAACGCAGCAAAACTGTGTGCATAAGGCACATCCCAGCGTTTGAGCAAAACGCCGCGCAGGGCTTCACCGGCCTTGCCGGGTGTGGTGGTCAGAGCGAAACCGGCCAGATAGATCTTCAGACTCGGCCACCATGGCAGCGGATGGCACAAGGCATTGAGGTAAACCTGCCAACGCAGGAAACGCAGACCGTAGCCGAGCAACACCACGCCGACGATCTGCCCGCCCTGCCACCCGCCCACACGACTGATCGCCGCGCTCACAGCTGACCACCCGCCCCACAAAGAGACAGCGAGATAAGCAAGGGCGGAGCAGATCACCGAGCCGATCAAAACCCGATAGCGCCAACCCGATAACATCAGCGCCTGATTCACAGGTTCAGCCTTTTGAATAGCGGCTGCGGTATGGCCCTGATCATCCACATGATCACCCTCCAGAATCCGGGCACGTACAACACCGCAACCTGGCGATCGATGCCCGCAACAATTCGCCGGGCGACGGCATCCGGTTGTGCAACCAGCAAGGCTGGCAGCCCCAGCCCCCGGGTCATGGGCGTATCGACAAACCCGGGCTTGATGGTGATCACATGCACACCTGACTTGAACAAGCGTGCCCGCAAGCCCTCGCAGAACGTAGATACCGCTGCCTTCGCCGCGCCGTACAGGTAGTTGGAAGGACGCCCGCGATCCCCGGCAACCGAGGAAATAACCGCCAGCGTGCCGTGTTGCCGGGCAGCCATGTGGTTAGCCAACAACGTCAACAGGGCAATCATTGAGCTGCCGTTATTGGCGAACTGCTCCATCGCCTGCTCCACGCTGTCTTCGCACGCCCGCTGATTCGGCAAGCTACCGTAGGCGACCAGGCAGATATCCACCGTCTGCAACGTTGCCAGGCATTGCTCGTACATGAGCGAATGTGCGGCGATATCACTGGCGTCCATGGCGTACGCAGTCACCGCTCTGGCACCGCGAGCCTGCAAATCGACACAGGTTTGCTGGAGCTTTTGCGCATCCCTGGCGACCAGGAACAATTCGCTCCGATCAGCCGCCCACAATCGCGCACAAGCGCAGGCAATCGCCGACGTGGCGCCCACAATCAGTATTTTTTTCATCGAATGACTCGCTGCCAGAAACGGGAGATCAGGGCCGGGTCGCGCAGCGTTTCCAACTTTTCCCAAGCGGGATAGGCCTGGCGAAAATCACTGCCGCTCATGTGCGCGTCCTTGGCCGGATACAGGCGTCCCCCGGCTTCCCGGACGATGGCATCGAGACGCGGCAGAAGTCTTTTCGTCAGCTCACTGTTCTGTGGAAAATCCAGCGCCAATGAAGTGCCCGGCATGGGAAAGGAAAGCCATCCTGGCGAGGCAATATCGCCGCAACGCTTGAGCACCGCGAGGAAGGAGCCGCTACCGCTGCGCGCAATCGACCTGAGTAATTCGGCGAGTGCTGCGGCAGCCACCGACGCCGGCAAAACGCACTGAAACTGCTGGAAACCTCTACGTCCGTAGAGACGATTCCAGTTCTCGATCCGATCCAGCGGGTAGAAAAACGGGCTGTAGGCAACCGTTCGATAGTGGCGGGTCGGCGGTTGCCGTTGCCAGTAATGACGATTGAACAGTTTCAAGGTGAACGGATTGATCAGCGATATCGGCGAACGCATCGGTACAGGCAACGAATATGGCGCTGCGACCTCAAGTGGCCCCGTTGCGCAATGATCGCCAGCCGTAAAGCACCCGCGCCCTCGCGCGCTGCCCTTGGCCAGACAATCGATCCACGCGACGCTGTATTCATGCCGCGCATCCATGTCGGCCGACAGGGCAAAGAAGTCATCCAGACAGTCAAAACGCACCCGTGTACTGTCGATCAGGCTGGACTGGATCTTGCGCAGACGAATGCGCACCCAAGTAATCACACCCGTCAGGCCCAGTCCGCCGATGGTGGCGGCAAACCACTGTGGGTTTACCGTCGGCGAACAAACCATCGGCGCTTGCACGGAGCGGTGCAGACCGAAACACACCAGCGAACCGGCAAACGTACCGCAACGATGGTGATTCTTGCCATGCACATCATTGGCCACGGCCCCGCCCAGCGTCACATGCCGCGTCCCGGGGGTGACTTGCAAAAACCAGCCCCGGGGAATGGCCAGTTGCAAAATCTCGCCCAGCGTCACGCCCGCTTCAGCGCAGATCTCACCGTTTTCCCAGTCGGTCTCGATAAAGCGATCCAGGGTACGTAGCTGCAAAACATGATCGCTGCCCGCCAGACAGCTATCGCCATAGCTGCGACCATTGCCAAAAGGCAACGTAGTGCCGTGAGCCTCGATCAACCACTGCCACTGCGGCCCGACATCGGCTTGCCACTGGCAGGGATGACCGTTCTGAGGGGCATGAGGATAGTTTCCCCAAGAGGCAAATGAGACCTTCATGCCGCCACCCAGAAAATCAGGCAGAACACCGTCCCCATCGCCAGACTCCAGCGATCACGCAGTGCGAAGACCACCGGATCCTGATTCATTCGGCCGCGATGGGTCAGCAGCCAGATCCGGGTGATCCACAGCAACATCACCGGGCACGCCAGCCAGATCCACCGAGGGTGCGCGTACAGCGCGGTGGTTGCGCTGTCATGGATGTATAGCGCCAGCACCATGACCGCGAGATAACCGGATGCAGCGCCCAAAGAGGAGAGCATCGCCAGATCAGCGGGAAAGTAATCCCGGCCGCCGGTTTTTCCGGTAATGCCGCTGTGCAGCGCCATCAACAATTCGGCATAGCGCTTGACCAGAGCCAGGCTCAAAAACATGAACATGGAGAAGGCCAGCATCCAGCCCGTCAACTCGAGTTCGAAAACGGCGCCACCAGCGATGATGCGCAAGGTGTAGAGCAGCGCCAGAGCAATCACGTCGAGTGCCATCAGCCGCTTCAACACTAGCGAATACACCAGCGTCAGCACGTAATAACAGGCGAGCACGGCGAGGAATTGACGAGGCAGCCACAACCAGGCGCCCGTGAAGGACATCAACAGCAACAGAGGAAAAACCGCCAGCCCGGACTGGATCGACAGGGATCCGCTGGCGAAGGGTCGATGGCGTTTGGTCGGGTGTTTGCGATCATCGGAAAGGTCGAGCAGGTCATTCAGGAGGTAGACGCCTGATGCACACAAGCCGAACAGCACGAATGCCAGCACACCGCGCCCCACCAGCAACGGGTTGGCCAGTTGATGCGCAGCAATAAGAGGGACAAAAATCAGCGCATTCTTCATCCACTGATGAATACGCAGCGCTTTGTATAACCCCCTGAAATACGTGACGTCAGAGCGAACCACCTGGACAACGTTGCCCAATTGCCGGGTGGCACGTTCGACACCCGTTAACGGGTTGACGATATAGGCATGCCTGGCCGAGCGCCAAACCGGCAAGTCGTCCAGCGAGTTACCGACGTAATCGAAACCTCCCTCACCATATAACGTTACCAGCACATCACGTTTCTTCGTGCCCGAAAGGTTCTGCTCAAGGGTCGTCCCAAGGACGTCATCAAACAACTTCAGATGCTCGGCAATACGTACTGCCAATGCGTGATGGCTGGCCGTGGCCAGAACAATTTTCCGACCGGTGTTGCGCTGCGCCTTGATCATCCAGAGCACGTCAGCATCGTAGGGCAGCGTGGCGACGTCGATGTCCGTCGCCTGGGCCAATCGATCTTTCAAATACGCTTTGCCGCGCCCCAGCCACGCGAGAAGTTTCAGGCACTGCAACGGCTTGTTGCGAACAAAGGACATGGCACATTCGAACAGCAAATCAGACTTGAGCAGGGTTCCGTCCAGATCGACCACAAAAGGCCTTGCAGCCTCGCAAGACGCTGACGGCGGCGGGAACTCGGGCAGGGGGATATTCATGTCCATCGCCCCCGAAACAATACAAAGCGAAAGAAACAGTACCCCGACCCAATATTCAGCAGCGAAAACGATGCCACCGTCACCAGTCCGGGCAAACGCCAGACATCCGCGATAGCCCCTACGCCAAAGCTCACGCTGCCCATCAGGCCGATGAACATCAGGTAGAAGAACACCGATGTCTCTCTCTCGAAGAGGTAAAGCACGTTCAAGTAGAACGAGAACGCTGCGGCCACACAGAACGCGGCAAAGTTGCCGGCAGCCTGGTCCAGGCCGACCGCATTGCAGAGCACGAAAAATATTTGCCAGTGGATGAGCGCATCGGCCAGTCCGATCACGCTGGTTGCAGAGAGTCCTTTCATGGCCGTTGCTAGCCGTTGCTGTGGGTCGGAGGTCTAAGCTAGGCCAGGGTGTGGGAGCGGTCTACTGTCAGAAATTACAGGTAGAGGGCTTTATCCGACCAACGGTCAGTGCTTCACCACTGCAACAACCGCCCGTGCGGCGGCTCTTTCATGACGATAAAACCGTAATCGCCGAGGAGATAGATGCGGTAGTACAGATTTTCCACCAAGACTGGATACCCCTGTAGCCGACGTGCGTGGCGTTGCGTCGCTCACGTTCGGTAACGACGTTGGTGATGCACACCGAGGGCAGGTTTTCCACGAGCACACGGGCTACGGCACCCACAAAAAAAAAGCCCCGATCTCGCGACCGGGGCTCTGTCGTTTCAACTTTCGTAACTTACGAAGCCGAACGCACCGCACCTTGCGACACATTGCTCGGTTGCAGCTTGAACACGTAGAACAACACCGTCAGCAGCACCAGGAACGCCGGCCCCACATACAGCGCCACGCGGGTGTCCGGGAAGTACGCCATCAGGCCGACCACCAGCACCAGAAACGCCAGCGCAAAGTACGAGCTGACCGGGTACAGCCACATCTTGTACTTGAGGCCGGCACGTTCGCTGGCGCTCAGGCCTTTGCGGAATTTCAGTTGCGCCAGCAGGATCATTACCCAAGTCCAGATCGCGCCGAAGGTGGCAATCGAGGTCACCCAGACAAAGACTTTTTCCGGCACCAGATAGTTGAGCAGCACGCCCAGCAACAAGGCAGCAATCGACAACAGCAATGCACGACGCGGCACACCGTTGCTCGAGGTCTTGGCAAAACCGGCCGGTGCCTGGCCGTTCTGCGCCAGGCTGTAGAGCATGCGCCCGGTGCTGAAGATGCCACCGTTGCACGACGACAGCGCGGCGGTGATCACCACGAAGTTGATGATGCCGGCGGCGGTCTTGATGCCCAGACGCTCGAAGGTCATCACGAACGGGCTGCCTTGGGTGCCGATTTCGTTCCACGGGTAGATCGACAGAATCACGAACAACGCACCGACATAGAACAGCAGAATGCGCCAGAACACCGAGCCGATCGCATCGGGAATAGTCTTCTGCGGGTTCTTCGCTTCACCGGCGGTCAGGCCGATCATCTCCACGCCGAGGTAGGCGAACATGACCATTTGCAGGGACATCAGCACGCCGGTCACGCCGTTGGGCATGAAGCCGCCATGCGCCCACAGATTGGAAATCCCCAGCGCCACGCCGTCATTGCCGAACCCGAAGGCGATGATGCCAACGCCGCCGATGACCATGGCAATGATGGTGACAATCTTGATCAAGGCGAACCAGAATTCGAATTCACCGAAGGCCTTCACCGCGATCAGGTTGACCGAACCCATGCTGATCAACGCGGCCAGCGCCCAGATCCAGCGCGGCACATCGGGAAACCAGATGCCCATGTAAACGGCCACCGCGGTGATTTCCGCAACACAGGTCACCAGCCACAGAAACCAGTAGTTCCAGCCCGTGAGGAAGCCCGCCAATGGGCCGAGATAGTCTTGCGCGTAGCGGCTGAACGAGCCGGCGACCGGGTTATGCACGGCCATCTCACCGAGGGCGCGCATGATCACCAGGATCGCCAGGCCACCCAGAATGTAGGACAGCATGATCGCCGGGCCAGCCATTTCGATGGCCTTGGCGGAACCTAAAAACAGACCGACGCCGATACAGGCGCCGAGTGCCATCAGGCGAATATGCCGTTCGCCGAGTTCGCGTTTGAGCGGACCGCCCTGAGCGGTGTCGCCGTGAGGCAGGTGATTGCCAACTGGCATAGGGGTGCAACCTCGTCTTGTTATTGGATTTGACCACCGAGTATCGAAGCGTCGGCCGGTAAGCCTTGGCTACTGTGAAACCGCGCCTGCCTCGTGGGCAGACGCGTCTTGCAGGACCACCTGCAAGATCAGCGGGGCGTGCAGTATAAAAAGCCTTGGGCAGGCGTTTTCACTCTATAAACCACAACATTCAGCGACAACTCTCGGTTAAAGCGCGGTTTGCGGAGAGGCTTTACCTGCTTAGCGTAGGATTATTCGCCGCTGAAAAAGCCGCCGAGTATTGCACAGCATTGGTGCATCGTCATGTGTCCGCTTGGCCACCTTCACTGCTGACCGGCCTCTATTGCGGCCACTCAGATCTCCCTCGCCACAAAGTTTGCTCCAGGCTCATTTTCGCTCCGGCACCCGCCTTCCAGATTAATTCAGCAACTCCCCTCCCCCATCCCGCACATTTTTTTCACCACCGGCAACCACCGTCTAAGCTTCAGACAAGTCCGATCAATCTGCGTGAATGGATCAATCGACTATGGGCGCTTTGTGGCAAACCGATTCGAGTAAAGCCGTGGTTCCGACTGAACGAGTGGATGAAGCGCCTGTCCCTGAAAAACCCCGCCGCAACCGGCATGGGTGGAAGGCTTTCTGGTTGTTGCTGGTGATAATCGCGATCGTCGTGGGGCTGGCTGCGTCCAGGGAAATGCGCACTTCGCGCTTCCAGTCTCGCGAGCTCAGCCAGTACGCCGCGTCACTGACGTACACCCTCGAACCCGGTCCCAGCGAAGCCATTCGCTATCCGGGCAATGGGCCGTTTGATCTGCGCCTGGGTTACAGCTCGCTGGATGAATTTCTGCCACGCCTGCTCAAACGCAATTACGTCATCACCGAGCAGGCGCGGTTTTCCCCGGCGCTGCTCAGCTACACCGACAAAGGCCTGTTCGTGCCGTATTCCGAGAAGATTCAGGCCGGGCTGTCGATCACCGATTGCCGGGCTGCGCCGCTGTACAAGTACAACTATCCGCAACAGCTCTACTCAAGTTTCGACGCCATCCCGCCCGTGGTGGTCAGCAGCCTGTTGTTCATCGAAAACCGTTTTCTGCTTGACCCGAAACAGCCGCTGGCCAACCCGGCGGTGGACTGGCCGCGCTTCGGCATGGCCGCATGGTCGCAAGTGGCGAAGCTGCTGAACCTGCCGGGCCAGTCGGCGGGCGGCAGTACGCTGGCGACGCAATTGGAAAAGTACCGGCATTCCCCGGATGGCCTGACGGTGTCCGGTGCCGAGAAGCTGCGGCAGATGATGTCCGCCAGCGTACGCGCCTATCAGGCCGGCCCGCAAACCCTGGTGGCACGGCAGAACATCGTGCGTGACTACCTCAACAGCGTACCGCTCTCGGCGGTGCCGGGGCATGGCGAAGTGCATGGCATGGCTGAAGGCTTGCGCGTGTGGTACGGCAGCGACTTCAACCAGGCCAACGAACAACTGAACAACCCGGCCACCGATGCAAAAACCATGGCCGCCAAAGGCTTGGTCCTGCGTGAAATGCTCTCGCTGATGATCGCCCAGCGCCGTCCTTCGCATTACCTGACCAAGGGCCGCGACGAACTCGCCAACCTTACCGACAGCCACTTGCGCCTGCTCAAGCAGAACGCTGTGATCGACAGCGCCCTGGCCGATGCCGCGCTTGCCAGCAAGGTCACTTACCGCGACTGGCAGACCCAGCCGACCCTTCAACCCATCGAAACCAACAAGGGCATCAGCGTCGCTCGCAGTCGTCTGGCGAGCATGCTCAACAGGCCGCTGTACGACCTCGATCGCCTCGATCTCTCGGCTACAAGTACCCTGCAGGGCGACCTGCAAACCCAGGCCACCGCTTACCTGAAAAAACTCGCCGACCCGGCCTATGCCGCTGAAATCGGCTTGCTGGGTGAACGCCTGCTGACACCGACCAGCACCACACAAGTGCGCTACAGCTTCACCCTCTTCGAACTGACCGCGGACGGATCCCGCGTACGGGTGCAGACCGACAGCACCGACCAGCCGTTCGACATCAACGAAGGCAGCAAACTCGAACTCGGCTCCACGGCGAAAATGCGCGTGCTCACCACTTACCTGCAAATCATCGCCGAGCTGCACGACAAGTACGGCGCCATGAGCGTGCCGGAACTGAAGAAAGTCGAAGTTCCCGATCAGGACCGCTTGAGCCAGTGGGTCATCGATTACCTGATCCAGAACAAGGATCACGACCTGTCGACGCTGCTCGGTGCAGCCCTTGACCGCAAATACTCGGCGAGCCCCGGCGAAGCGTTTTTCACCGGCGGCGGACTGCACACGTTCCACAACTTTCGCAAGGAAGACAACGGCCGCCTGCCGACCCTGCGCGATGCCCTGCGCGAATCGATCAACCTGCCGTTCATTCGCCTGATGCGCGACGTGGTGCGCTACGTCACTTATTCGGGGCCCAACAGCAGTGCCGAACTGCTCAAGGATGATCGTGACCCGCGCCGGCAGGAATACCTGGCGAATTTCGCCGACCGCGAAGGCACGGCGTTCCAGCTCAAGTTCTGGAAAAAATACAAAAACAAAGACACTCAGGCGCGCCTCGACACCTTCCTCGACAGCATGCGCCCGACGCCGATCCGCATGGCCGCCGTGCATCGCTACCTGCTGCCCGAGGCCAGCCAGGAAGACTTCAACACCTTCGTGCGCTCACACCTCAAAGGCGCCAGGCTCAGCGAAAAACTCACCGATGATCGCCTGATCCGCCTCTACGATGCCTACGGCCCCGGCAGTTTCGATTTGCCCGATCAAGGCTTCATCGCCAAGGTGCATCCGCTGGATCTGTGGATGATGGGCTACCTGTTGCATCACCCGGACGCGACCTTCAGCGAGATCGTCAAGGCCAGTCACTTCGAGCGTCAGGAAGTCTACAGCTGGCTGTTCAAGAGCAAGCACAAGGGCGCTCGCGACAGTCGTATTCGCACCATGCTCGAGATCGAAGCGTTCCTCGAGATTCACCAGCGCTGGCAGAAAGTCGGCTATCCGTTCGATCATCTGGTGCCATCGCTGGCCACCGCCATTGGCAGCTCCGGTGACCGCCCGGCCGCACTGGCCGAGTTGATCGGCACCATTCTCAATGACGGCGTGCGCATGCCGACGCTGCGCATCGACAGCCTGCATTTCGCCGCCGGCACGCCCTACGAAACACAACTGGTCAATGACCCGCATGTCGGCAAACGGGTGATGCCGTCCGAGGTCGCCACGGCCATGCGCGAGGCGCTGTCGCAAGTGGTCGACGCCGGTACGGCAAAACGTGTTTCCGGCAGTTTCAAACTGGCTGATGGCAGCCCACTGGCCATGGGTGGCAAAACGGGGACCGGTGACAACCGCATCGAAGCCATCGGTTCGGGCGGACGCATCCTCAGTTCGAAGTCGATCAACCGCACGGCGACGTTCGTTTTCTTCATCGGCGATCACCATTTCGGCACCCTCACCGCGTTCGTTCCGGGGCGCTCGGCGGAGAACTTCAAGTTCACCTCGGCCCTGCCAGTGCAGGTGCTCAAGGGCATGGCACCGATTCTGACGCCGTATCTGCAACCGGGCAGCGACTCGCAATGCAAGCCGACACAGACCGCCAGCGTGGCGATGCTCGAAGCGCCGCGCCTTACAGCGAGGTAACAAATCGTGTCGGCTTTTTCTGCATCAGGGTGACGAATTTTCGCTTCGGCGGGTGGTATTTATATATTTTTCAGATTCGAATTTTCGTCGAATTGGCGCTGCGCAACGCGGTTTGCCTCCCGATCTTTGAACTTTTGTTTTGCCCTGCCCTGAGTAGGCTGATCACTCCTCAACAATCAAGGATGATTGGCCATGTCTCTCTCTCCCCTGCCTGCGCAAACCGCGGACAAAGGACGGCACTACGAATTCATCAAGTCGGCCGTCAACGACACCTTCAAAACCGCCACCGTCAGCCGAGGCCTCGCGCTGGCAGCCTCGCCTCTGAAGAATGAAGCCTGGTACACCAACGCGCCTTCCGCGTATCTGAGCAAACTCGCTGTGGCCAACCTCAAGGCCTGGGGTTCGCAGAACCAGGTTGACCATCTGCTGGCGAAAACCGATCTCTACGCTTTCGCCGAGCCGCTGCTCAAGGCGAAAATCAAGGAGCGGCACGGCATCGAGCTGGACGTCAAAAACACCTTTCTACGCCTGTACCTGCCCAAGGACAAACCGTGGTACGCCATCGATGTTTCCACAGGCAGCGTGACCCGCACCGTCTCATTGCTGGATGCCGCCCTGCACAACTTCGCCAGCAGTGAAACGGTCGGCCATGGCTCGGACTACATCAGCAAACCCGATGAACGCGGTCTGTTCGATATCGTGCCGATCAAAAGCGCCATGCCGATCAGCCAGTTTCAGACGCTGTGCCGCGATCTGGATATCGGCGCGCAGTATAAAAAACACCTGGAAAGTTACCTGCTGCCCGGCGAAGCGCTGGCCGAGAGCGTGTTGCAATACAAGGTCAACGAGAGCCAGAAGGACGCCCTCGCCGTTGCGGCGCACCTGGCGCTGATCAAGGATGACATCCAGTACGACGCCTACAAAATGCTCTTGAGCCTGACCGAAGAGAAACCGCAACTGATGCTCAATGGCCGTTCGATGCAGTGCTCCGACCTGACGCTGCTGGGCACCCGGCTGACCGGGATCCTGCTGCTGACGCACACGGTCTCGGACAACCGTGGCGTGCGACGCCTGATCGTCTACATCCCCCACGACCCGGATCATCCGCTCAAGGAATACGCCTCTCTGAAAGCTTTCCGTGATGAATTGGCGCGCCAGTTTCGCGAAGACCGGCTCAGCGAGACGACCCGACAAACCTACCGCCAGTTCTTCAGTCAGTTTGTCGACCATCAGCAGCGCGGACACTTCTTTGCCGAGCTGGAACAACGGCTGTTCGTGGTCAGGTATCACCCGCGCCAGGATCCCACTGACCAGCGACCGGCGTGGCGCAAGGACCCACTGGACAATCCCAACCTGCAGTTCGGTCGAGTGAAATTGCAGGGTGATTACTGGCGCCACGCCTATAAGCAAAAGCTCAACAAGATCCTCAACGACGCGCGGGAAATTGCCGTCTCCACCGCCGACACCGACAGCAAGGCGCGCTGGGCGTGGTGGGACAACTTCAAGAAAATCCTGTCGGACATTTTCAACGTGGCGCTGCTGATTGCCACACCGTTCGTGCCGGGGCTGGGCGAGCTGATGTTGGCCTACACCGCCTACCAACTGACCAGCGACGTCATCGAAGGCATCGTCGATCTGGCCGAAGGGCTTTGGCAAGAAGCTGCCGGGCATGTCATCAGCGTGGTCACCGACATCATTCAGTTTGCCGCCTTCGCCGCCGGCGCACAGATCGGCAAAACCTTTTGGGTCAAACTGTCGTCGCTGGTAGACGGCATGAAACCGGTCAAGCTGCCCAATGGCAAAAACAGCTTGTGGCACCCGGACCTTGGTCCTTACGAACGCAATGAACTGATGCTCCCGCCCGGCGCCAAACCCGATCGCCATGGCCTGCATCAGTACGGCAACGAACACGTCCTGCCGCTGGAGGGCAAGCTGTACGTCGTCGAAAAAGCCTCGCCTGAAGCGACGTCCAATACCCACCGCATCAAACACCCGACCCGCACCAACGCCTACCGACCGCAAATCGAACCCAACGGCCACGGCGCCTGGGTGCATGAAGTGGAAACGCCCCAAGACTGGCCGAATGACGCGCTGATGCGGCGACTGGGCCACAGCGTCGAACGGTTTTCGCCCGCGGAACTTGAGCAGATCCGCATCGGCAGCGGCACCGATCACAACGCCCTTCGTCAGATGCATATCGACAACAGCCCGCCTCCGCCGCTGTTGACCGACACGGTCAGGCGCTTCAGCGCCTACGATGATGTACTCACGGCGGCTGCCGACATCCGCGCTGGCCGCCCGATCGATCCACAGGCCGTCTGGCTGGAACCGCTGTTGACCGGATTACCGGGCTGGCCTTACAGCAAAGCGCTGGAAGTGTTTGCCGATGCCAGCCTGAGCGGTTATTCGCGCAAGTACGGCAATCCACAGGCTGCACCGGCGGATACCTTGCGCATCAGCCTCAACGATCTGAATGCGGGCCAGTTGCCGGATCGCGTGGCGAACTTCCTCACCGATGAAGAATTCAACCATCTGCTGGGCCCGGACATTCCCTGGGACGAGCGCGTCGCGGCTTTGCGCAATCGGCTCGCCAATGCCGTCGATGAGCGCCGTGGCGAGGTATCCCGTCATGTCTATCAAGCAGGGGAAAGATCAGATAAAGCCGACATCAGAATCGTCAAACAGACCTTCCCTGACCTGCCGCTGCCGCTTGCCGAAAAACTCGTGGCCCAGGCCAGCCCCAGCGAACTGAAAAGAATCGCCGATGAAAAACGCCTGCCGTTGCGCCTCAAGGTCCAGGCCCGCGAAATGGCTTTTGAAGCCTGCACCACCCGCGCCTACGAGGGCTTTTATCATGACGAGCTGATGACCGCAGACAGTGAACGCCTCGCCCTCAATACCCTCAGGCTCAACACCGACACCTTTGCCGATCTGCGTCTGGAAGTGCGCGACGGCACCTACGACGGGCCACTGCGCTGCAGTGTCGGACCCGATGATGCAAGCGTCGTCAGGCGCCTGATCCGCGACCAACAGGGTCGCTATGAAGTGCTCGACGCAGGCAACCGTACGCTGCATGACGCGGATGATTTCTACGAGTCGATTCTGCAGGCCGTGCCTGCCGAAACATTACCAGCCGTGGGTTACCGGCACGGTCAGGGACGCCCGCTGAAACTGTGGATCATGGAAGAGGCTGCCGCCCCTGCGCAGCGCCGGACCGCGCTGGCAGAACCGCCGATCCGCCCAGTGGCGACGATCGAGACCGAAACGCTGGTGCGCGGTTGGCCGTGGTTCTGGGCTGAACCGACGCCGGAACAACGCATCAGTACGCTCTACCCGAAAATGAACACAAGAGAGGTGAACGCCTTCATTGAAGTCTTGCAGCGCAAGAGCGACGGCAATGCGGTCGATGCGATTGCCAAGCTGGAAAGCGAACGCAAGGAATTTCACAGTGCATTGCAGAAATGGCGTGACGACCATCCCGCCGGACTGGACGACGCTGGAGATCCGGCCTACGGAGCGTCCGTGGACTACATGCAAAACGGCGGCCTGCACATCGAAGAACAGCTGATCGAATGTTTCGAGCGCAAAAGCGATCCGTTCGGTGAGCGCAGCCTAGATCCCGATCAAGGCTATACGCTGGACCTGAGCTCCGAACTCAGAACTTATGATCTCGAACGCTGGTGGAAAGATCTGCGCAAGCGACCCGACATCAAGGTGCACCTCGACAAGATCACCTCACTGCGCATCAACAGAGCATCCCTCTCGGCAGATCCCGAGGGATTGCTCGGCAGCTTCCCTCATCTGCGTCAATTGAGCGCCCGCCAGTGCAAGCTCGAAGAGATACCCTCCAGCATCGGCCGGATGCGTCAACTCGAAGACCTGGATCTGGCCGATAACCGCATCGGCTCGGCGCCTCAACTCAAGGAACTGGTGCGTCTGCGCACCCTCAACCTCAACGGCAACCCCTTGCACCTGCCTCCGGATGTCGGGCGGATGTACCGGCTCGAAGAGCTGAGCCTGGCTAACACCGACATCCAGACCTGGCCCGAGGGGCTGTTCAAGGTGGGCAGCGTTGACCGACAGCGACCGCGCAGTTTCATGCTCGATATGCGACAGGCGCCGATCAACACCTTGCCCGAGGTCACGCCGGGCACCGAACAGGCGTTCGTTCTCAGTCGCGCGCGTTTTGGTTTATCGGGACTCACCAATGAAGACCGCGTGCGTTTTGGCCAATACCGGGAGTCTTCAGGGTTTGCTTTTGAGCAGCGTTATTCACAGGCAATCAAAACCGAGCTTCGCCATTGGCAAGTCTCTTCCGATGAGCCGGGCGGTTTCAGCCCCTCATCAGCGTTCAGCAAATATCGCGAAGAAACCTGGCATGACCTGATGGCCGAGCCGGACTCCGCCGGTTTTTTCAGCGTGATTGCCAAGCAAAGAGAGAGCGCGGATTACCGGACCCATCACGGTCGCCGGCAGTTGACCCGACGCGTCTGGGAAATGGTCGAAGCCGCCGCCCTCGATTCAGAGCTGCGCGAAAAACTGTTCAGACAGATTGTGTCACCGGAGGACTGCGGCGATCTCGGAGCGCAACTGTTCAACTCACTGGGAATGAAAGTGCTGGTGTCCAAAGCCTATACAGCGCCGACATCGGCCCAGGTGCTGGACAACACCCTCGTACGCCTGGCCCGCAGTGCTGCGCGGCTGGACTTGGTGAGCGACGAGGCTCGCGTGGAATACAGCAGCCAGGTGCAACAGAACCTGATCGATCCGAGAAAGCCTGCACCGGATGAAGTAGAAATTCATCTGGCATTCGAAACCGGCCTGGCGCAAAGACTGGAACTGCCCTGGCAATCGGAAGGCATGCGCTATCAGCCTCGATCCGGAGTCAATGACGCAGAGATCGAACTGGCTCACCGAATGATCATGAGTCGGGAACAGGGCGACGGGTTGGTCAATAAAATGATCAACCTGTCTTCAGACAACTTCTGGGAGCGTCATCTGCGCAAGACCCACCCGACGCAATACGAGCGTAATGATCAACTGTTCGAGAACAAACTCGAATGGCTGGATGAATTGCAAGAGGTAAAAGAGCAATGGGCTGGCCTCAAGGATCGGCGTCAGATCAAACCACTGTCGGAAAAACTGGAAAGCCTGGCCAATCAACTCGGCCTTTCCGTGGAAGACATGCTCAAAGACGAGCCCCTGGCCCCAGAGCTATACAAGGCTCAGCTGGAAAAAATCGGCTACCAGCGCAATGAACTGTCCCGCCAACTGACCCGGGAAGCGATGAGGATCGCCGACCTTTGACAGCCGGTGTACCACCCGGCCGGCCCCTCAGGGGCTGGCCGGAATCAGACCATTGGCCAGACCGCGCTCATTCTGCCCCCGGCGCCCTGGCGGTGAACATCAGCACCACCGTGCCTTGGTAATCCCCGGAGAGATACCCCCCTTCCGGCTCGATTGGATCGATCTTCAACGCCACGCGTTTGCCGCCAGCGGCTTCTTCCTCGGACAGCACCTGGCGCGGGGTGGCGTGCGAACTCAGCTCGACATCATTGAAAGAGACCCGCAGATCGATCACTCCGCCGGGGCGGCCATTCTCCAGATAGGGGTCGAAGGCCAGACGCGCTTCAATTGCGCTGCTGTCATGGCGCACATCGAAATTCCTCTGCAGCCCGTTCAGGGTTGAACGCGGGTAGTCCCATTCAAGGCGCTGCGGTCGGTGAATCCAGTCCGGTTCTGCCGGAATGATGTAGAACGGGCGGCTGGGAATGGTCAGGGACACTTCGAAGGTGTGTTCTTCGCGCGCGGCCCACGCCCCGGCGCCGGTCAGCGCAGTGGCGGCCATCAGCGCGGCGGCGGTGCATTGCTTGATCATGTTGGTTACCCGATGCGTCAATGGAAAACAAACCTAGCGACTGGCGATCTTGATGGTTTTCTTCTCGCTGCCTTCGATCAGGAAGAAGCGGTATTCGCGGCCCTTTTCCTTGTCGAAGGCAAAGGTCTTGCCCGCCAGCACATGGTGTTTGGTGGTCGCGCCGCAGTCGTTTTCCTTGCTCAGCGAACAGCTTTTGAATTCATCGACGATCAGCGCGGTATTGCCATCGTTGCGCAGTTCGTAGCGGCTGTCGGTGTCATTGATGACGGTGGCATAACGCGCATCCTTGGGCCGCACAAAGAAGATCGTGCCGAAGCCTGTCATCACGTTGACCCCGGCCGAGAGCGAGTTTTTATAGTCTTCGCGCTCCTCGCTGCTGACCACAAAGTCGTCTTCCTTTTCCGGCACCACCGGGACAAAACGCACGCGGAAATAACGCTCGCGGTCACGCTCGCCCATGTACAGCAAACGCGTGCCCTGCATGCCCTGCGCCGGGACGATCAGCCGCGCCGGGCTGGCCATCACGCCATTGCGCGACGCGCCATCGGCGGCGTTTTTCACAGGCACTTCCTGCGGCACGCCATCGGCGCCGTAGATGATCTCCAGCACATTGATCTTGACGAACGCCGTGGCGTCGCCACTGTTGAACACCCGTTTCAGGTAGGTACTTTTATCGGCGTCGAGATAGTCGTAGACGGTGCCGACATTGATTTGCGGACCGGCCTGCGCCGTCAGGCAAAACACGCTGAGCACGCCCAGCAGAAAACCACGGTTCATCGCGTTCAACTCCATGAATATCGAAAGGGGTTTGACTGGCGTGCTCACACATCCGAGTCCCAGATAATGGTGATGTTGCCGCGCAGCCGGTCGTTCTTGCCGGGGCGCAGGAGAAAATCGATGGCCGAAGGTTCCAGCTCGAAATGCAGCGTGCCGGGCTTGCGATCCACATAGATGCCGGGCTGGAACGGGCCCATCCAGTTGTTGACATTCAATGGAATTCTGTTGACCGGGCCATTGCCGGGGCCGTCGATTCCCGCGGGCAAAGTCATCGAGACATTGACCCTTGTGGTGTCGCCCAAGGGGCTGCCAAGGTTGCAGTACGGCCCGCCCTGGGAACTGCACAGCATCATCACCTTGAAGCGCGAAGACGCCGAGAGGAAGAACGGTTGATCGCGGAAGATCCTTCTCGGCTTGCGCCCGCTGTCGAGCCACGGCGCCCAGCCGCCTTCGGGTTCCAGCGAGACTTTATTGCCACCCGGTGGCAGATCGACCTTGAGGGTGTGCTGGACGTCCAGCACGAAGTCGAGGGTCAACTGGCTGTCATCCGGGAACATCATGTAGCCCATATGGAAATCAGCCCCTGGCCCCATGGTGTAGGTGATGGATCCGGTATACAGACCGCTCGACATGCTCAACGGGTTAGGCGTCTTTAGCTCATACGAAAAATCCAGCTTGTCGAAGTACATCGAGGGGATACGGAAAACGGTATTTTTGGTGCAGGACGCCTCCACTGGGGTATGCCAGAAAAAACGATAGGTCGTGTCGGAATACCCCGCCAAGCCGCTACCGACACAAGGCGTCGGGGCATAAAGCCACCCTGTTTCAGATCTCCAGAGCTTGTCATGTGCCTGCGCGGCGTTCGATATTCCAGTGAGCTCCTGCACCCGATCACTCAGAACATATGTGGAGCCGATGCCGGTAATACGTACCTCGACGCTCTCCGTTTCCTGGGTATCCTGATTCGTGATCGTCAACCGTCGCCAATCTGCGGGGACTTGCAACGAGATACCGTCACCCGGTACGAGTGAGCGGTTTGCGGTGTACCGAACTGGCAACTCGATGCTGAACATTTTGCCGTCAGCGCATTTGCCGGGAAAAGCCACGCAATAGCCGCTATTGGGTGTCTGGTTGACGAACAGGTTCTTGCCCGGCTGCGAAGGATCGGGTTGAAACTGCGCACGGATTTCCTGATTGATCGCTTGTGCCGTGGGCATGGCCAGCGCCAGCACCCATGCACAACCACCTGTAAATATCTTCATGGAATCAACCTGCCTTCTGTTCGGTAGAGGTGGCGTCAGCGAGCGTGTCCGGCGTGCAGCGCAGATCGCCGATCATCAGCACATTGTTTTCGCTGCGATGGTCGGACTCGTTGAGGCGGAACTGGCAGAGCAACTGGTTGCCCTGACGCACTTCAAGGGTCGGTGAACCGGCGTTCATTTCCATCGAGAAGAACCCGTCGACTTCGGTCACCCCTCGGCTGGCGTGGTTGATCACGTGGTGGCCCTTGAGCGGCCGCCCTTGGCCATCCACCAGTCGGCCGAGCACGGTCAGGGTTTTCATCACGCGGACCTTGCGGTACTCCACCCCGCCCTTGTTCAGGTGATAGCGGGTGCGCGGTGGTTCGATGGTCGCCGCCGGCACGTGGTTGCCCTCGAAGTCGAAACTCACCGAGCTGTTCTGGTATGCGGTGATCGGGATGAAATTGCGCCCCGGCTTCAACACCGAACCGCCACCGGTGTAATCGTCGGCGCGCAGGACGATGTCCTCGATGTCCGACTCGACGTCGACGATCAGCCCGGCGCCGCGCACTTCGGTCTGGCTGGTCATGAGCACTTGCTGTCCGCCAACCACCAGCGTGCTGTCGAGGTTGAGGCCGCCGGTGAAGTTGCCGTTGTAGGAGGAGCGCTGGATAAAGCCGTCACCGTTGACCGCATCGGTGCGGAAGTTGGCCAGGCTCGATACGCCCACGCCATACGTGTCGGTGAGTGCCGTGAGCGACACGTTCTGCAGGACGTGATCCTGAAAGTCCTTGCGCCAGCCGAGCGAGGCATTGTTGTCACGCGCGCCATCACGGGCCGTGCGCGAACCGATACTGCCGGTGATCTGCTGACCGGGTGCGCCGAGCGCCATGTTGATGCTCAGGTCGACCCCGCGATTGCGCGCATCGCCGCTGCTGAAACTGCCCGGTCGATCAAAAATCGACAGGCGCCAACTGGCATCGCTGCCCAGCACCATCACGCGCTGGGTCCAGCCCAGATCCACGCCCATGCCTTCGACGTTGCCCTCGCTGTGCGAGACCCGCGCGTTGACCGAACTCTTGCTGCTGAGGCGATGGTTGAGCGCCAGCGATGAATTGCTGGTCTGGCCGACGAACACATTACGCGGGCGCACCCGGGTGCCGTCCGGCAACGTATCGTAGGTATTGGTGGTGTCGAGCCAACTGCGGTTATGGCTGACGACAAGACTGCCGGAGCCATAGTTGTAAAGGCTTTGCAGATCGAGACCGGTGCCGTAATCCTCGGTCTTGTAGACGTTGGCGTACAGGTTGATGTGATTGGCCAGGGTCCAGTCGATGGACGTGCCGTATTGCAGTTTTTCGCGAATCTGCCGCGCCGACAGCCCGAGAATCACCCGCGGATGCAGCAGGTAATTCACCGACGCGCCCGCCGTCGGGCTTCCGCTGGCCTGGGTGTCCCAGTTGCTCAGCAGTTTCTGTTCTTCGCCGGCGAAGACGTTGTAGCGCCAGCGCTCGTCGAGGTTGCGCCAGTTGTTGGGCTTGTACACCAACTCCTGGGTGGTAGAA
The DNA here is from genome assembly GCF_031931925.1 of Pseudomonas sp. rhizo66. Lineage (NCBI taxonomy): Bacteria > Pseudomonadati > Pseudomonadota > Gammaproteobacteria > Pseudomonadales > Pseudomonadaceae > Pseudomonas > Pseudomonas sp. rhizo66. Next base: position 255,440 of record NZ_JAUJWZ010000007.1, on the reverse strand, counting down.
GTGATCTGGCCGTCTTCGATCAGGCGCACTTCCACTTCATAGATGCCGCCGGGCAGCGGCCGGGTGTCGAGGGTCTGCAAACCGGCCGGCACCGACTGCGTATTGATCAGCAGACCGTCGCGCCAGATCTCCACCGAACCCTGGCGGTTGGCGGTGACATAAATCGGATAAACACTGGGCATCGGGCTGTTGATGGCCAGGCTGTCGGAGCTGCCGTACATCACACCGACAGCGGTGTCGGGGCTGGTGCCGAACGTGCGCGGCTGGCGCGTCAGCCCTTCGGAATTGGGGGTGAAATAGCCCAGACGGAAAAAACTGCCTTGCAGTTCGCGCTGGGTGTGCAGCTCTTGGATGGCGTGATAAAGCTTGTCGTCCGGACCGCCAAGACGCGCCACTTGCAGATTGAGCGTCTGGCTCCAGTTGCCCAGGCTTGAACTGGCTTCGAGGCCGAAACGTCCGCCGAGATCCTGATCCTGACCACCGTTGAGGTTGAGTTGGTTACGCACCATCAAGCCGTGACTGCCGCTGTCGGGCTGTGCGTAATAACGCTTGGCCTCGACATCGCGTTCGGCGTTCTCGGTGAGAATCGAGACCAGCGAACTTTCCAGGTTGTAGTGCACCGCCAGAAACTGATCCGGGCAGGAACCGCTGCACGCCCCCAGCGGCACGCCGGGCTTGAGGTAGCTCGCCCACTTTTCACGCTCGGCGGGGCCAAGGCGGTTTTCGCTGGTGTCGGTGAATTCGAGCAGGGTAATGCGATCGTCGCGGGACAACACCACCATGGCCTCACCCAACGGCTGCTGATCGACTTCGACCCGTACCGCCAGAGGCACATCAAAGAAATGCTCTTCGAAATCCGCCGGCAAACCCTTGGCCTGCGCCAGCAGACTGCGGGGTGTGGTACCGGTGGAGTTGGACGCCACGGCTGCGCTGGCACAAAACAACAGCGCAAGCGCAGCCGCGATGGGTGTCATCGGGAACATGAACTCGTACTCTGATTTACAAACAAGGAAAGTCCGGCGGGGCCAACACTACGGCCTGCCCCGCCGGTGAGCGTCACTTGTACAAGTGCACGCTTATTGCCCGATCAATGCGATCAGTTGCCACCAACTGGCGGCACGGCATCAAAGATCATTGCCACGGAACCGGTGTAATCACCCGGCTGGAAGTTGCTGCCTACGGCGCTGATGTTCAGCGGCGCACGGTAGTTGACGTCGGACTCCGACTCACCCACCACCAGTTGCGGAGTCAAGGTCAACTCCTTGTTGTTAAGCAGCACGCGCAGGTCAATCGAGGTATTACCGGCGATCAGTTTCGGCTGGCTTTCGAGGCTGGCGTGTACCGAACCGTTGTTGTTGCGCACATCGAAGTAACCATTGACGTCACGCATCTTGCCGGTGGTCGGCTGATAGCTCATGTCCTGGTCCTTGTTGACCAGATCCGGGTCGGTCGGCACCACATAGAAACCGTTGGTCGGCACATGAGCGACAAGGCTGATCGAGTGCGACGCTTCACCAGCGGCGAATGCGCCAGTGGAGCCCAGTGCCAGAAGAGCCAGTGGAGCGGCGATTGCGAGTTTCTTGAACATCGATATGTACCTGTTTTCTTGATAGGGGGATGAACATTGAAAGTTCAAGATAATCACTGCCCGAGTCGCTGCCCGAGTTGAGCCAGGTCAAACTTGAACTTTCAATGCCGGGGCATCATCGACTGTTACCTCTGGAAAGTAAGCAAGTAACTTCCGATAACCTCGTAGTTAAACAACCCCATGACCCGCCAGAAAAAAGAACAAAATAACGATATTCGAAACAGTAACTGTAAGCTCTCCCCTACAGACAGTTAAAGTTAAAAAACCATACAGCAACTTCGCCCCGACAGTGCGGCAACTTAGCGCCATTTAGAACATATACTCTACATCAATAGAGTGATGACTTTAACTTTCAAGTTATCGCCGACTTACATCCCGCTGAAAAATCAGCGCTTGCATTGGCCGGTCGGCTGCCACTCGTCAGCCGAGGTCGCGGCGTGGGGAAAAACGTCTTGTGCAGACCTTAAGATATATCTTAAGTTGTATCTAAACACGACGAGAGAAGACTGAAATGAGAGACCATCATTCCCCCCACCGCGAACACGGCGACGGCCGTGACGGCTTCGAGAAGCGCCCCGGACGCGAGCGCGGCGGCCGTGGCCCCCGGGTGTTCGCCCCCGGCGATCTGAAACTGCTGTTGCTGGCGCTGGTCGCCGAACAGCCGTGCCACGGCTACGACCTGATCCGCCAGATCGAAGGCATGTTCGACGGCGCGTACAGCCCAAGCCCCGGGGTGATCTACCCGACCCTGACCTTTCTCGAAGAGAGCGAACTGATCTCCGGCGACGCCGAGGGCGGCAAAAAACGCTACAGCGTCACCGAGGCCGGTCGTTTATCACTTAGCGAGCAAGCGGTCGCGCTGGACGGCGTGCGCATGCGTATCGATGTGAGCAAACGCTCACTGCGCGGCCATGATCGTCCGCCGGAAATTCACGAAGCCGTACACAACCTGCGCCATGCCCTGCAAATGCATCACGGCCGCTGGAGCGCCGCAGAAATCCTGCGTGTGCGTGACCTGCTCAACGACACCGCCAAAGCCATCGTCGACGGCCCTGCCGTTCAACCTGCCCCGGAGAAAGCCGAATGACTGCAGTCGATACCCAAACCATTCACCGCGTGATGCACGAAATCAAACGCCGCAAGTTAGAGGTTCTACGCGTCGTCGACCTCACCCCGCGCATGCGCCGCATCACCCTCGGCGGGCCGGAGCTGGCCGGGTTCATCAGCCTCGGCAGCGATGATCACGTCAAGTTGCTGTTCCCGCAGAACGCCGAACAAGCCGCCGCGCTGAAGACGATGGTGCTAGGCGCCGGCAAGGACGATGGACCGAAGCCGCCAATGCGCGACTACACCCCGCGTCGCTACGACCTCGATGCGCTGGAACTGGACATCGATTTTGTTCTGCACGGTGACGGCCCTGCGTCGACCTGGGCCGAACAGGCCCAACCCGGGCAGTTCCTGCACATCGGCGGCCCACGCGGTTCGATGATCGTCCCGGACATCTTCGACAGCTACTTGCTGATCGGCGACGAAACCGCCCTGCCCGCCATCGCCCGCCGCCTCGAAGGCCTGGCGGCCAATCGCAAGGCGCTGGTGGTGATCGAAGTGGAAAACGGCGCCGAACAGCAAGTGCTGGAAAGTGCGGCACAGGTCAATGTGATCTGGGTGTTGCGCGAGGGTGGCAAGGACAACCTGCTGACCACGGTTAAGCAATTGCAGGTGCCCAAGGGCAATCTGTATGCGTGGGTCGCGACAGAGACCAAGGTTTCGCGGCAGATCCGCCGGGTGCTGATCGATGAGCACGGGCTGGATGAGCAACTGATTAAAGCGGTCGGCTACTGGCGCGCCGAAGGCACCTCCGAAGAGGAGTAAATCCCCAGATCAAAAGATCGCAGCCTTCGGCAGCTCCTACATTGGAATGCGTACACCTGCAGGAGCTGCCGAAGGCTGCGATCTTTTGATCTTCATCGCCGTAATCGGTCCAAGCCAATGACCAACAACCCAATCACCACAAACCCCACCAATATCCCCCCGGCATTGAGCAGCACCTGTGGATAACCCAACACCGCCACATCAATGAACGGATACGCATACGCGCCGAGCAAATGCCCGCGCAGCAGCGCGTAGATGAAATACACCAGCGGATAAATCAGCCACACCGGCAGGTGCCACAAGCGCAGCGTGCCTTTCGGTACGCACAGCCACCAATAGCCAAGAAACAGCAGCGGCATCACGTCGTGCAGCAACTCGTCAGCGATAAATTGCCAACCCTGCGGGTGCCACAAATGGCGCAGCAAAATGCTGTAGGCGAGGCCGACCACCGCAATGCTCACGGCAATCCCGCTACTCACCCAGTGCTGCAAAAACCAGCGGCGCAAGGCAGATTCACGCGCGGTCACGGCGCAGGTCAGCACCGTCGCCGCCAGTGTGTTGGTCAGTATCGTGAAGTAACTGAAAAAGCTCACCAGCCCACCCAACAGGCTGGCACCGACGCTCAAACGCGCGAAGAAAATCAGGTAAAGCTGAATGCCCAAGCCTGCCCAACCCAACACAGCGGCAAGGATGATCAGGCGGCGGCGCCAACAACCGGTATCCATTTCAGAGCGGTCGCTTGGTGCGCATCAATTTCACGTACAGACGCTCGACCTTCTCCCGTGCCCACGGGGTTTTGCGCAGGAACGTCAGGCTCGACTTGATGCTCGGATCGCTCTTGAAGCAGCGAATATCAATGCGCTCGGCCAGCCCCGACCATTCGTAATGGGCCACCAGTGCGTTGAGGATCTGTTCGAGGGTGACGCCGTGCAGCGGATCGGGGGTGTGTTCGTTCATGCCAGGCCTTTGGACGAAGTGAAAATGCACAAGCCGCGCACCTTAGCCGAGGGGGTGATCGGGTGGAAGGCCTGACTTCAAATGTAGGCCAACCAGCGAAGATCGCAGGCGCCGACGCGACTCACAATGCGCCCGTTTGCCGCACTGTTACCGAATCCGAAACGCTGCATGTTCACAAAAGGACTTTGTCTTTTTGTAACAGATCATTATCCTGCCGCCCTTCCGCTGAATCGCTTCACTGCCTGCGACATATTGAAGCGCTCGAATTGCACCCCGAAAACACCAAAAAAAGACTGAGCCATGCCCGATTTTTCCTTTTACCGAGACAGCGCTATCTCAACCCTGCGCACCCTTGGCGGCTGTACCGCCCTCGGCCTTGTCACTTGCGCCCAGGCGGCACCCGCGTTCGACAGTGAATCGCCGTACATGCTCGGCGACTGGAACGGCACGCGTACCGAACTCTCGGAAAAAGGCTACGACTTCAAACTCGATTACACCGGCGAAATGGGCAGCAACCTGCACGGCGGCTACGACCACGACCGCACTGCGCGTTACAGCGATCAATTCGGCCTGGGCACGCACCTGGACCTGCAAAAGATCCTCGGCTGGGACGACGCCGAGTTTCAACTGACCATCACCAAGCGCAGCGGCAACAACATCAGCAACGACCGCATCAACGATCCGCGCGTTGGCGGCTTCACCTCGGCCCAGGAAGTCTGGGGCCGTGGCCAGACCACGCGCCTGACGCAGATGTGGTACCAGCAGAAATTCTTCGATCAGAAACTCGACATCAAGGTCGGCCGTTTCGGCGAAGGCGAAGACTTCAACAGCTTCCCGTGCGACTTCCAGAACCTCGCGTTCTGCGGCTCCCAGGTCGGCAACTGGGTCGGCGGCATCTGGTACAACTGGCCGGTCAGCCAATGGGCCTTGCGCGTCAAATATCACCTGACCCCAGAGCTGTATGCACAGGTCGGCGCCTACGAGCAGAACCCGTCGAACCTCGATCGCGGCAACGGCTTCAAACTCAGCGGCAGCGGCACCCAGGGCGCGATCCTGCCGATCGAACTGGTGTGGACGCCGAAACTCAATGGCCTGCCGGGCGAATACCGCGCCGGTTACTACTACAGCAACGCCAACGCCAGCGACGTCTATAAAGACAGCCACGGCCAACCGGCCGCCCTCAGCGGCGAAGCCTACCGCAGCGCATCAAGCAAACACGGCGTGTGGCTGGGCATCCAGCAGCAGATCACCAGCGTGGCCAGCGACAACAGTCGCGGTTTGAGCGTGTTCGCCAACGGCACGATGCACGACAAGAAAACCAACGCGATCGACAACTATGTGCAGGCCGGCATCACCTATAAAGGCCCGTTCGATGCGCGCGCCAAGGATGACATCGGCTTCGCTCTCGCCCGCGTGCACGTCAACCCGGCCTTCCGCAAAAACGCCGAAGCCAGTAACCGCGCCAACGCCGTATACGACTACGACGACCCGTCCTTCCTGCCGCCGCAAGACACCGAATACAGCGCGGAGCTGTATTACGGCGTGCACGTGACGAACTGGCTGACCGTGCGCCCGAACCTGCAATACATCCGCCACCCCGGTGGCGTGGACAAGGTTGATGACGCCCTGATCGCGGGACTGAAGATCCAGTCCTCGTTCTAACCAACACCGCAAAAACCTGTGGGAGCTGGCTTGCCAGCGATAGCGGTGGGTCAGTCACTGAAAATGCCCACTGATAGACCGCCATCGCTGGCAAGCCAGCTCCCACAGGGGGCGAAGGAAAATTCGTTAGCTAGACAAGTTTTTATCTGAACCATGCCTGCGCCAAATCGTCATCTAAAGTGACTACAGCGCGGGACTACATAAACGTCACGGAGAATCACACTATGAGCACCGAAAGTGCTTCGAGTCGGGGCCGTCTGCTACCGAGCCTGCTCGGCATTCTGCTTCTACTGATGGGCCTGGCCATGCTGGCCGGGGGGGTCAAGCTGAGCATGCTCGGCGGCTCGCTGTACTACCTGCTGGCCGGTATCGGCATCGCGCTGTCCGGCATTCTGTTGCTGATGCGCCGTCGCGCGGCGCTGGGCCTGTACGCCATCGTCTTGTTTGCCAGCACCGTTTGGGCGCTGTGGGAAGTCGGTCTGGACTGGTGGCAACTGGTGCCACGCCTGGCCCTGTGGTTCGTCCTCGGCTTCGTGATGTTGCTGCCGTGGTTCCGTCGTCCTCTGCTGCTGAACGGCCCGGCGCCGATGGGCACCGGCGGTCTGACCGTCGCTGTAGTGCTGGCCGGCGTCACCGCTCTGGCCAGCCTGTTCACCCATCCGGGCGAAACCTTCGGCGAACTGGGCCGCGACACTGCGGACATGACCAGCACCGCACCGGCCATGCCCGATGGCGACTGGCAGGCCTATGGCCGCACCGAGTTCGGTGACCGTTACTCGCCGCTGAAGCAGATCACCCCGGCCAACGTCGGCAAGCTGCAAGAAGCCTGGCGCATCCAGACCGGCGACCTGCCGACTGCGGATGACCCGGTCGAGCTGACCAACGAAAACACCCCGCTCAAAGCCAACGGCATGATCTACGCCTGCACCGCGCACAGCAAAGTGTTGGCCCTGGACCCGGACACCGGCAAAGAACTGTGGCGCTTCGACCCGCAGATCAAGAGCCCGGTCGGCTTCAAAGGCTTCGCGCACATGACTTGCCGTGGCGTGTCGTACTACGACGAAGCCGCGTACGCCAAGACTGAAAACGCAGCCTCGGCGGTGATTTCGGAAGCCGGCAAAGCCGTTGCTCTGGCCTGCCCGCGTCGTCTGTACCTGCCAACCGCTGATGCCCGCCTGATCGCCCTGAACGCCGACACCGGCAAGATCTGCGAAGGCTTCGGCAACAACGGCGTGGTTGACCTGACCCAAGGCATCGGCCCGTTCACCGCTGGCGGCTACTACTCCACCTCGCCAGCGGCGATTACCCGTGATCTGGTGATCATGGGCGGTCACGTCACCGACAACGAATCGACCAACGAGCCATCGGGCGTGATCCGCGCCTTCGACGTGCGCGACGGTCACCTCGTGTGGAACTGGGACAGCGACAAGCCAGACGCCACCGAGCCATTGGCACCCGGCGAAACCTACAGCCGCAACTCGGCAAACATGTGGTCGCTGGCCAGCGTCGACGAAAAACTCGGCATGGTTTACCTGCCACTGGGCAACCAGACTCCAGACCAGTGGGGCGCTGACCGCACCCCGGGCGCTGAGAAATTCAGCGCCGGCGTTGTAGCCTTGGACCTGGCCACCGGTAAAGTGCGCTGGAACTACCAGTTCACCCACCACGACCTGTGGGACATGGACGTTGGCAGCCAGCCAACCCTGCTCGACATGAAAACCGCCGACGGCGTGAAACCGGCACTGATCGCTCCGACCAAACAGGGCAGCCTGTACGTCCTCGACCGTCGTGACGGCACGCCAATCATCCCGATCAAGGAAATCCCGGTTCCGCAAGGCGCCGTCAAAGGCGACCACACCGCCCCGACCCAGGCCCGTTCGGACCTCAACCTGCTGGCCCCGGAACTGACCGAAAAAGCCATGTGGGGCGCGAGCCCGTTCGACCAGATGCTGTGCCGCATCCAGTTCAAGGAACTGCGTTATGAAGGCCAGTACACCCCGCCGTCGGAACAGGGCAGCCTGATCTACCCGGGTAACGTCGGCGTGTTCAACTGGGGCGGCGTCTCGGTCGACCCGGTTCGCCAGATGCTGTTCACCAGCCCGAACTACATGGCCTTCGTGTCGAAAATGGTGCCACGCGAGCAAGTCGCCGCCGGCAGCAAACGCGAAAGCGAAACCGCTGGCGTGCAGCCAAACACTGGCGCGCCCTACGCGGTGATCATGCACCCGTTCATGTCGCCGTTCGGCGTACCGTGCCAGGCCCCGGCCTGGGGCTACGTGGCCGGTATCGACCTGACCACCAGCAAAGTCGTGTGGAAACGCAAGAACGGCACCAGCCGCGACAGCTCGCCGATCCCGATCGGCTTCACCCTCGGTGTGCCAAGCATGGGCGGTTCGATGGTGACGGCCGGCGGCGTCGGCTTCCTCAGCGGCACCCTCGACCAGTACCTGCGCGCCTACGACGTGAACAGCGGTAAAGAGCTGTGGAAATCGCGTCTGCCGGCTGGCGGCCAGGCAACCCCGATGACGTATACCGGCAAGGACGGCAAGCAATACGTGCTGCTGGTTGTCGGCGGTCACGGCTCGCTGGGCACCAAAATGGGTGACTATGTGATTGCGTACAAACTGCCGGAGTAAGTTTTAGCGGCAGGTAACAAAAAGGCGCCACCCTGTAAGGGGTGGCGCCTTTTTACATAGAGGAGTGCCCAAAATGCCATTCACACCAAGGTGCGTGGCATCAATGGCTATATGTAGACTTAATTCAGCATCCAAAACCAAATAGCATTAGTCCGATCAACATTCAGCAAAAACAAACTAAAAAACTGTCAACTATGACAGTACCCCCCCTAATAAAAAGAGATAACCATGCAGTTGTGTGAATAGCACTTCCCCTCCAGGCGAGTGGCTGCGCACCTCCTGATGCTTGGTTCCGGAAGTTCAGGAGTTCCCTTAAATAGTCAAGGAATCCCCCATGAGCAATCCAGGAAACAGACGCGCTGCGCTCTTGTTAGCCATCGTAGCGTTGGGCGCTTCAACGCTTGCTAACGCCGAACCACTTCTTGTAGTAAAGGAAACAAATTGCAAAAAAGCGCTGAAAGAGCTAGAGGCTATCGGAGTTACACCTAGCGAAGCCAGTTGTGAAGCCAATACCAAGAAGGAAATGTCCTGGCGAGCCCATGCCCCAGGGGAGCTCTTTAATAAAACCCGTGAGATTTGCGACGCACATGGACCAGTCACATCAACTACCTATGACGGGGCTGAAATCGTTGCGTGTCACTACTACTCTCCAGCGTACATGGGAAGATAATTGCACTACGGCTTATTTGAACAAGCGATCCGGTGGGTGATGATGCCGGCGGGGCCAGTGCTAAATAATTTGCTGAGAATGGCGAACTTCCTTTAAGAGCGAGCTTGCGAGCGATTGCGTTCTGACATTAAACATTTCTGTTTGCTGACAGGGCCCCATCGCTAGCAGGCTAGCTCCCACAAGTTGAAAAGTGTTTGTCTTTGGGAAATGTACTCGTCCTACAGACGCTGAAAGTTGCGCGGAGTTTTCCGACAAGTCGTGTCGGTTGTGCCTCGGAAATCGGCTGGATAGGCTCGGGGGGTCGCTGCAAATTCAGCGAACGGGCGTCGCGGCCCGACTTCTGGGGCATAATTGCCACCGCTTAACAGCAGCACCCCGAGTGCTTGTTTTATGGTGGCTGTACGCGGGATACCTTCGGGTATGCCGAATGCCTCAGGTCGGTCCGCGAACCCGCGTACAGCTGCCACCCCTCTTTTTGCGTCGCGGCAATTAGAGGAATGGCCCAATTCCTGAGGAGTAACAAATGAAAAAGCCGACACCCAATCCACCCGAAACAAACGACACCTCGCCCTACGAATCCCCCGATTCCAAGAAATTCCACGAAGCCGCCGAACGCGCCCTCGACCACTACCTCAAACCCAACGCACTGACCCTGCGCTTCCACAAACCCAGCACCATGTTCCAGGTCGCCCCTGATCAGGACAGCGAAAGCCTGCTGGTCCACGCCTGCGAATCCCTGGCCCAGGCCAGCCTGATGACCAGCGACATCGCCGCCTACATCGACCTGCCGCAGCGGCGCACGATTCTGGCCATCCAGCAGATCATCATGCTCGCCGAACTGGCCGTGAACCGCGTGCTGGATAACCACGAAATCCCCGCAAATACCTGACAACCCCCCTGCGCAGGAGCTGCCGCAGCTCCTGCACATGGTCAGCGTTAGCCCGGCTGACTCAAAACGCTTTGCCTCCACTTTTCATCCGCTGCAATCGATCATTGATCAATTTCTCAGCCTGTTCGCGGGTCTCAAGCAACAAGCTCTCTTCTGTCGGGCCATAGATCACCCGAAAATGCAGTCCCGGAGTGTCGGAGGAATAGTTGCGAATGATGTAATCCTTGTAACTCGAATCTGTATAGCTCACGGTCTGATTCCTTGAAGTCGGTAGATTGGCATGCAGCATCCTGACGCCCAAGGGCGCCTGGTTAATCTCGGATCGAACGGGCAATGTGTCTACTGTCAGAAATTACAGGGGCTCAAGACCGCTTCGAAATAAACCGCAATGAATTTTGATCTATGAGTGATGCACCCGTTGAAGATGCCCCTCGAGAGACATCACCTTTTTTGCGCACGCCAATCACCCATGTAGGAGCTGCCGAAGGCTGCGATCTTTTGACTTTGTTTTTAAAAGCCAGATCAAAAGATCGCAGCCTTCGGCAGCTCCTACAGGTTGAAATGTGTTGGTCTGTGGAAAATGTGCTCGTCCTACGGACGCTGGTTATTACGCGGAGTTTCCGACAAGTCGTGTCGGTTGTCCCTCGGAAATGGGCTGGATAGGCTCTGGGGGTCGCTGCAAATTCAGCGATGGGGCGTCGCGGCATACATATATACCACCCGCCCCCCACTGCCCCTCGCCATGCTGGCCCCTCATCCTCAGCATGGAAAAAGCGCCCATGAACCCCGCGACAGCCCCCACACCCGAAGAGATCAGAAACGATCTCAACGCGATCGCTCACCACCTGTTCGGTACACAAACCCCATTGCTTCCCGAACAAAAACCGACCAGCGAACAGGTCTTCCTGACACGCCTCGAAGAGCAATTGAAAACCTACCGAACAAGCTACCTGCAACGCAGCCGCGTACTGTTTCAAGCGCTGGAGAACAGCGATCTGCAAAGCGACGAAGGCAAACAGCTGATCGCCACGCTGAAAGTCAGGCTGAACACCCAACTGGTCAACATGGACCAGCGCGACCGGATCGACGACAAACCGGCGAAAACCTTCCTCACATACGACGCAGGCTTCACCGCCATCGGCCACGAAGCCAGACAAGCCGTCACCGACCGCCTGCTGCACCCGCAAGCCGGCGAACTGTTGCAAAAGCTGGATCTGCTCCCGATGCTGCGCCCGGCCATTTACGCGCTGCAGTTCAGTTATCAAGACACCACCGTCGAGCTGGCCGGCGCCTTCGTTGTCACGGAAAAGGACACTCGCCGCGTCAAGGACTTGCAGACCGACCAAAGCATGGGTTTCGCCCTGCTGTTCACCCCCGCAAGAGGCATCGAATTCTTCAACTCCCTTGCTGATCTCGACAGCCAACTGCGTGCATCGCTGAACCAGGCCAGCGGTAGCGAGGAGTTCATGGCCATGCTGCCGACGCGCTATCACGCCGTCGGCGCAGCAGGGATCTGGCCGCTAGAGCTGGCGCCGATCGACAGCAAACCCTTGTTCGAACACACCTACGATGCGCTGATCGAAAAACGCACGCAGGATATCGAGCGCGCCTTGAGCTTCGCCGATAACCCGCAGCAAGACCCCAAGCGATTGTTCACTGCGCTGGAACGCGCAATTGCTGCCGCCCTGCCGGATCTCACGCCGCGCCTGGCATTGCGCGCGCAAACCTTGTTCGAACGCCACCTGCGCTACAGCGCACCGGACTGGTTTCGAAGCGCCAGCACTGCGCAAAAAGACGCACTGGCGCAACATCTGCGCAACTACCAGCAGGCACGGCAAGAACTGCTCGACTTGATGGAGCCGGCCGGTAGCCTGACGGCACTGGCCCGCCAGCAATGGCTGGAACGCCTGAGCGAAGACCTGGAAATCGACGATCTCGAACCGGAAAAGTTAAGCCTTTCGACCGATCGCCGAGTGCCGGGCTACGGCGTTTATGTGCATCAATCCAGTCTGCTTGAGCTGTCCTTGCGCGGCCCGCACACCGGCGATGAATTACCGGGCTCGGAATTTTTGAAGCACACCACCCTCACCTACGATGATGCGCCTTTGCCGCCAACCTACGCTGACGTGACACCGGCGTGGCTGATCAGGCAAGCCGTGGAGCTGCAGCCACGGATTGACTTCAATCACCAGCAAAAAGAGCTGCTGGCCAGGCCCGCGATCAAGCCCGCCATCGAGCAGATGCTCGATAAACGTATCCTCGCCCTCGCTCACACGGCGTTGCTGCAAGGGCACTTGCTCGACAGTGACCTGCAACTGATCGAGCGCCTGCGTGACGGCAGCGATGCGCGCCTGCGCGCCTCCACCCTGTCGTTACACGGTGCACAGTTGCAAGACTTGTGGGTACTGCGCCAGAACGACGACGGCGGCGCGCTCAAACGGCTGTTGCTGTGCACGCCACAGGCGCCGCGAGCGCAACAATTCCAGGCCTTCGCCAGTGAGCGCGAATGCCAGACCCACTTGCTGGGCTGGGCCAGGCACAGCGATGTCGCCGAGAGCATGGCCGGCTACCTGATCAGCCGCGCGCCGATGCGCTTTCGCGCGAAGCTGCGCCACGTGCTGGCCGGGCTGAGTTTCAAACCTGAGGCGCTGGAGCATCAAAAGGTCACGTTCGATCACACTGGCAGCCATCCCGATTGCCTGCGTGCGATGGCTGAACATGTGCTGGCCACACGGATAGACGACTACGATTTCTGTACACCGTCGTGGTATCGCTCCACCACGGCTGCCAACCGCCGGAAGCTGACGACCCTGAGCGAAGACGCTGAAGGTGCCTTGCGTGCATTCAACAGCCACGCCTTGTCGGGCAGTCGCTTTCCGGCGTTTGATGACTACGTCCACGCGCAAGCCAAAATCAGCTTGAACCGCTTGCTCAAGCGCACGACCAATGATGTCGATCCGGATACCGTCTGGGCGTACTCGCCGAGTTCGGTCGTGCGCTCGTGGACGCCAAAACCGTTGACCTACACCACGCTTTATCGCGACGGCTACGCCGACGGCGTCGGTTTTCTCGATGAGAAATTTTCCCGCTCGGCCCGCTTCAAAGGCCCGCAAGGCATCGATATCAGCAGCCTGACCGCACAGAATGTCGCGCGCTCGGTCACCGGTGTGTGGATCGGCCAGCGCTACATCGACAAGGTCAAGGCTGAACTGCAAGGTTCGACGAGCGAAGGCTACGACTTCAGACGCAACGCGACCCTGGCCATTACCCAGCGCCAGATGAAAAGCGCCGCGCTGGAATGCCAGCTGCAAGGCCATATCGCCAGCCGTGATCTGCAATGGCTGGAGCAGAGTATCGACAGCATGGCTGAGACGTCCGGAGCCATGCGTACGAAATATCCGATCCACCGTTTGATGATCGACGGCGAATGGGTGCTCGATACGTGGCTGTTCAGCCATGGCGACAACCCGGTCCTGCTCTACACGCCCGATGCGCCCGACGGTGTCGGTTTTCGCGAAGCGCGGTTGTTCAATTATCTGCTCCAGCAGCAGTCCGGCATGCTCGAATACCTGACCTTGCGGGTCGGCATCAGTGCCCGCACGCGGGTGCGTTCGCACCTTGAAACCATCAAGAAAGGGCTGCCCAGGGACCTCAATAAAACCACGCCCAGCCCGGCACGTTATGACGCTACCCGCTCAGTCACGGCGGTCAGTGATCTGCGCACGGCCCTTTACGACATGAAGCTGCAACGCCGGATCGACGACGTCAACGCCACCACCACCAGCCGTGCCGAGATGATCGCCAGTCTGGTCTGGACCAGTGTCGAATGGATCACCGCCATTGCGACTGCACCGTTCCCGCTGCTAAGCCTGAGCACCGGCCTGTTGCTGGCGTTCAAGGACACCATGCTCGCCCTGCACGCGTACCGTCAGGGTGACCACGGCGAAGCCTTCCAGCATCTGCTCGGTTATCTGTTCAACAGTGCCGGCGCGGTGCTGACCGACCTGCGTCCGGCGTTGCGTTCACTCAAACTCGCGCGCCGGCCGTTGCGACAGAGCATCGCCAGCGCCAGCAACGAACAACAGAATGCAATGGCCGTGATCGATCGAGTGTCATCCGGCCCCGAACGGGATAAATTGAGTGCGGTGATTTTCAGAGGCCAGGTGTTCTATATCCGGGAAAATGCCGACTTGCTCGGTCGTCATGTGCTCTACCTGAACAACCCGGAATTCGGCGCCCCCCTCTCGAGCGGCATTCTCGCCGTGCGCAATTCCGACGGGGTGATGGTGCGCGCCGGCGTGTCCGGCGGTGCGCCGAAGTACGAGGCCGTGCCAGAGCCAGACGGTCCGCACAAGATCTATGGCGTCGAGCCCAAATACCGCCAGCGCATCGAAACAGTGATGAATCCGCAAACCCGGGAAAGCATCCTCCTTAGCAGTCAAGACTACATGGGCAGCGATCCCCGCTTGATCCTTGTCGGGGTCGTGGAAGATCTTGCCTCGACACGCACCGCTTACCTGAAGCAGGTCGAAAAGCTCAGCACAGACGCCGCCGCGCATTTCGCTGACCTTGCCGCGCTGCCAGCCCGCGCCGAAGTCCCGCCGATCGCCGACGACTTGTCATTTACACAGTTGATCGCCAGTGACGCGGTCAAAGGGAAGAATCTGGTGATCGGTGCCCAGCCCGGTTCGATCGCCAGCAAACAACTGCTGATCAATCATCTGGACACCCTCGTTGAAAGTGGCTTCAAGCGACTTTACGTGGAATACCTGGCAGCGGATGTCTTCAACGCCAAGCTGGAAAAAATGAACAAGGGAAAATCCTGGAGACACATCAAAAAACATCTTGAAGCGGTCGATCGTGCGCTGGGCCATGAGAAGAACGCGCCATTTTCTTATCTGGCGCTGGTGCGTACCGCTCGCGAAAAGGGCCTGAAAATCCATGCGCTGGATGCTTCGACCAGCTACAAACTGGAAGGCGCTCTGGTGCTGGACGACGTTTCGCCATTGACCCCTCGCAGCAACAGCCTGAGGAATTTCTATTCGCACAAGACGCTGGCCGCCGATATCGCCGACGCGTCTGAAGAGCGCTGGGTGATCCTCACCGAACAATCACGCATGTGCACCTTCGACAGCACCCCCGGCCTGGCCGACCTGCACGCGGCTGTCGCCGTGCGCGTGGAAGATGTCGCAGAGGGTCAGGCGGCACGCATCAGCCTCGATTCAGCCGGGGCAATCGCCGGGGATTCGGCAGCCAAGGGCGATTATCGTGTGCAATGGCCGACGGCGTACAAGGCGCCTCAGCCCGTCTCCAGGCCGGCAGCGATTGCCCCCGTTGTCGAGCATTTCAGCGAATACGATATCGCGCCCTCCATGCGCGACGATATTGCGCAAATGTTGAACCAACGCTATGCCATGGACTCACGCTACAGGCCGACCGTACCGAGTGAAGGACAGGCGTATGATGAGTTCATCGCCAACCGCAGGCGTCTGGAGAAAAAGGCCAGGGACGCATTTACTCACTACACGCCCCCCGAAGCGGCCACACTCCCGACGCTCAACTCAGACACCACATTCGAAGAGTTTTTGCGGCTGCTGGCCGACGCACGCTTGAACCTGCTGATCGGCGAGGCCCATCCCCACGTATCGAGCAAAGCGCTGCTGAAAAAGCACATGAAGGCGCTCAAGCAAGCCGGGTATGACACGCTGTACGTGGAACATCTGTTCACCGATTTGCACCAGGCCGATCTGGATATTTTCCATCGGACGCAGCGCATGCCGGACAGACTGAAGGCTTACCTGCGCGCTCAGGACCATGGCCACATGCCCACCTATGACGGTAACGATAACTATACAGAGGTGTGTCAGGCGGCAGCCAAGTACAACATCCGGATCAGGGCACTCGATTGCACGGCGTCTTATCACCTCAAGGGTGTGCTTGACGAAGATATCTCGCGAAACGAGATGTTCAGCTATTTCGCCACCCAAGTCATCGAAGCCGACCAACTGGCACACGGACCGCATAAGTGGGTGGCCTTTATCGGCAATGCCCACACTAACTACAACCTGGGTGTGCCGGGTCTGGCGGATACCCTCTCGGCGGTCAGTCTGAATGTGCGCGACACCGTGCCGGAACTGGCCAGAGGTATCCATCGCGGGACATGGGAAGTGGTGGCCAGCATGCGCGGCACCAATAGCCGGGCCTTGCGCAGCGATTTCCTGCTGGAAGTGGCCGTCGCCGGAAAGCAAAAGCCAGCCCCGACGCCGGCCGTCGATCGCAGCAAACTGACCCGGTCCGGGATGTTCATGATCGAAAATACGGATACGGACGGGCTCCGTCTGGTGCATAAATCCAGGTCCGGTGAGATTGTTGAGACACCGATCCAGGTCAACGATCACGGCTTGTTTTTCGTTGATCGCTGGGAGAAAAAAGACGAGGGTTTCAAATACCTGCGGACCTTGATCGATATGCTGGTCAGTGATTTGAAATTGATCGAGGTGAAATAACCGTCAGGTCTGACCTGTACATTGCCAACAACCACCGGGCGTGACGGCCCGGTGGTTTTTTATAGCCCGGATGCCACCGTTCTGCGCCGTACAGCAATAGCGCAGGCCAATGCAAGCGTGGATGTTTCGGGTAGCGTTCAGATAAAAAACAACGATCGCCAAGTGCAGAGAAACCCTGTCAAAACCCTGAACACACAAGCAGAAACACCGCCCCCCATTGAAACCACCCAAGGCCTGCCCCATCTAAGACCCATACCCCATTGCGCAGGTGCCCCATGAGCGACCAGCAAGAATTCCCGGAAAACCCCGACGACTACACCGAAGCCGAACACATCGAACACACCTCTTCCGGTAAAGGCCTCGCCCTGCCAGGCCAGAACCTGCCGGACAAGGTCTACATCATCCCGATCCACAATCGCCCGTTCTTCCCGGCGCAAGTCCTGCCGGTCATCGTCAACGAAGAACCCTGGGCTGAAACCCTCGAACTGGTCAGCAAATCCGAACACCATTCCCTGGCCCTGTTCTTCATGGACACGCCCCAGGAAGACCCGCGCCACTTCGATACCGACGCCCTGCCGCAATACGGCACGCTGGTCAAAGTCCACCACGCCAGCCGCGAGAACGGCAAACTGCAGTTCGTCGCCCAAGGCCTGAGCCGCGTACGGATCAAGACCTGGCTGAAACACCACCGCCCGCCGTATCTGGTCGAGGTCGAATACCCGCACCAGCCCACCGAGCCGACCGACGAGGTCAAGGCCTACGGCATGGCGCTGATCAACGCGATCAAGGAACTGCTGCCGCTCAACCCGCTGTACAGCGAAGAGCTGAAGAACTACCTCAACCGCTTCAGCCCCAACGACCCGTCGCCGCTGACCGACTTCGCCGCCGCCCTCACTTCGGCGACAGGTAATGAGTTGCAAGAAGTGCTCGACTGCGTGCCGATGCTCAAGCGCATGGAAAAAGTCCTGCCGATGCTGCGCAAGGAAGTCGAAGTCGCGCGTCTGCAAAAAGAGATTTCGGCGGAAGTTAACCGCAAGATCGGCGAGCATCAGCGCGAGTTCTTCCTTAAAGAACAACTCAAGGTTATCCAGCAGGAACTCGGCCTGACCAAGGACGACCGCAGCGCCGACCTCGAACAGTTCGAGCAACGCCTGGAAGGCAAAGTCCTGCCGGCGCAGGTGCAGAAGCGCCTCGAAGAGGAAACCCACAAACTGTCGATCCTCGAGACCGGTTCGCCGGAGTACGCGGTCACCCGCAACTACCTCGACTGGGCGACTTCGGTGCCGTGGGGCGTCTACGGTGAGGACAAGCTCGACCTCAAGCACGCGCGCAAAGTCCTCGACAAGCACCACGCCGGCCTCGACGACATCAAGGATCGCATCCTCGAATTCCTCGCCGTCGGTGCTTATAAAGGCGAGATCAGCGGTTCCATCGTGCTGCTGGTCGGCCCGCCGGGCGTGGGTAAAACCAGCGTCGGCAAATCGATCGCCGAATCCCTCGGCCGGCCGTTCTACCGCTTCAGCGTCGGCGGCATGCGTGATGAGGCCGAGATCAAGGGCCACCGCCGCACCTACATCGGCGCGCAACCGGGCAAACTGGTGCAGGCGTTGAAAGACGTCGAGGTGATGAACCCGGTGATCATGCTCGACGAGATCGACAAGATGGGCCAGAGCTACCAGGGCGACCCGGCCTCGGCGCTGCTGGAAACCCTCGACCCGGAGCAGAACGTCGAATTCCTCGATCACTACCTCGACCTGCGCATGGACCTGTCGAAAGTCCTGTTCGTCTGCACCGCCAACACCCTCGATTCGATTCCCGGCCCCTTGCTCGACCGCATGGAAGTGATTCGTCTGTCGGGCTACATCACCGAAGAAAAAGTCGCCATCGCCAAGCGGCACCTGTGGCCGAAACTGCTGGAAAAGGCTGGGGTGTCCAAGGGCAGCCTGAGCATCAGCGACACCGCGCTCAAAGCCTTGATCGACGGTTACGCCCGCGAAGCCGGCGTGCGCCAGTTGGAAAAACAAATGGGCAAACTGGTGCGCAAAGCCGTGATGAAGCTTATTGATGACCCGAAAGCGGTGATCAAACTCGGGCCGAAAGACCTCGAAGCGTCACTCGGCCATCCGGTGTTCCGCAACGAACAAGTGCTGTCCGGCACTGGCGTCATCACCGGTCTGGCGTGGACCAGCATGGGCGGCGCCACGTTGCCGATCGAAGCGACGCGGATTCACACGCTTAACCGTGGCTTCAAACTTACCGGGCAACTGGGCGAGGTGATGAAGGAATCGGCGGAGATCGCCTACAGCTACGTCAGTTCGCACCTGAAACAGTTCGGCGGCGACGCGAAGTTCTTCGACGAAGCCTTCGTTCACCTGCACGTCCCCGAGGGCGCAACGCCGAAAGACGGCCCGAGCGCCGGCGTGACCATGGCCAGCGCCCTGCTCTCCCTCGCACGTAATCAACCGCCGAAGAAAGGCGTGGCGATGACCGGCGAACTGACCCTGACCGGGCATGTGCTGCCGATCGGCGGGGTGCGCGAGAAGGTGATCGCGGCGCGGCGGCAGAAGATTTTCGAGCTGATTTTGCCGGAGCCAAACCGGGGTAATTTTGAGGAGTTGCCGGATTATCTGAAGGAAGGGATTACTGTGCATTTCGCCAAGCGGTTTGCCGATGTGGCGAAGGTACTGTTCTGACCGGTAGCCCGTAGCCCCTCACCCCAGCCCTCTCCCCCAGGAGAGGGAGCCAACCGAGCGGTCTTGCGCTATGCGCCGACCTGAAACACCGGGTCGATTATGGATTCGCTGACGCACGCTCAGGTCGGCGTACCTCGCCAATATCCCCCGATCAGTCCCCTCTCCCCCTGGGAGAGGGCTAGGGTGAGGGCTTGGCGTTGTCACACTTTGTCTCATCTTCAGTTATGCTCGCCGTTCGTCGTGAACGCCTGGAGCCGCTGACCTTATGTCCCCCACTCGCCTGTTTCTCCCCCTCGCCCTCTCGTTGCTGGCCGCCTGCGCCACGCCACCGAAACACAACGTGACCGTGGAAAAACAAAGCGAATGCCCCGTGAAACTCACCAATGGGCAGAACCTGATCGTGACGCTGCCAAGCAACCCGACCACGGGTTATCGCTGGGCCATTCAGGATTCCGCCGGCGGTGTGTTGCGCGCCCTCAGCCCCGAGGTTTACAGCAATCCGGAGGATGCTGGCGTGGTCGGCGCGGCCGGGATTTCCACTTGGCGCTTCCAGGCTTTTGCCCCCGGCACCGGCCGCCTGCGCCTGACTTCGCAACAGCCATGGGCGCCGGAAGTGCTGCCGGTGGAAACCTTTGACTGCGCCATTTCGGTGAACTGATCGTGGGCTGGCTGATTCTGGCGCTGATGGGCGCGGTGACGTTTCTCTACGGTGTCAGCACCCATGCGGCGTTGCTGTGCCTGTTGGTCAAACCGCTGCCGGTACTGGCGTTGCTCGGCTGGTTGCACGATGCACCGCCCAGCGACTATCGGCGCTGGATCAGTCTGGGTCTGATTTTCTCGCTGCTGGGTGATGTGTTGCTGGCGTGGCCGGGGGATCTCTTTGTGTTTGGCCTCGGTGCGTTTCTGGTTGCGCATCTGGCTTATCTGAAAGCTTATCTGAGTGACTGCAAGCGTCTGGCGGTGTTGCCGCTGGTGCTCGCCCTCGGTGTTGGCGCGATGCTGCTGGGTCTTCTGATTTCCAGCGGTCTTGGGCCATTGCTGGTGCCAGTGATTGTCTATGGCACGGCCATCAGCGCGATGCTCTGGCGTGCCCTCGCTCGTCTCGGAACCGATGTGCCGAAACGTTCGGCGCTACTGGCGGCGGGCGGTGCAGTGGCGTTTGTGTTCTCTGACAGCGTGATTGGCATTGACCGGTTTGTATCGCCATTCCACGCCGCGCCTTACGTGATCATCCTCAGCTACTGGCTGGGCCAGTGGGGCATCGCTGCCTCGGCGTTCTCCCAGACCAAACGCGCTAGCCTTTAAAAGATCGCAGCCTTCGGCAGCTCCTACAGAAAACCGCATTCCCATGTAGGAGCTGCCGCAGGCTGCGATCTTTTGATTTTCCGCTTTATCAGACAACCCAAGCATCCCCGCGCCCTTTTGGCTAAAATGCCGGCCTTTCCATTTACACCGCCGGAACCGCCGTGAGCAAAGAACCCGATCGTATTTTCGCCAAGCCTTTGGCCCAGGTGCCTGACTTCGCCTTCAACGAAGACGTCGTGCGGGTATTCCCGGACATGATCAAGCGCTCGGTGCCGGGTTACCCGACCATCGTTGAAAACCTCGGTGTGCTCGCCGCGCAGTTCGCCCAGCCGCACAGCGTGCTCTACGACCTCGGCTCATCGCTGGGCGCGGTCACTCAAGCCCTGCGCCGCCACGTGCGTACCGACGGCTGCCGGGTGATCGCTGTGGATAACTCCGCCGCCATGGTCGAACGCTGCCGCGAATACCTCAACGGTCAGGATTCGATGTTTCAGGAGTTGCTGCCGGTCGAAGTAATTGAAGGCGACATCCTCGCCCTCGATTTCCAGCCTGCTTCGGTGGTGGCGCTGAACTTCACCCTGCAATTCATCGCCCCGGATCAGCGCACCGCGTTGCTCTCGCGCATCCGCCAATCGC
The DNA here is from genome assembly GCF_031931925.1 of Pseudomonas sp. rhizo66. NCBI lineage: Bacteria > Pseudomonadati > Pseudomonadota > Gammaproteobacteria > Pseudomonadales > Pseudomonadaceae > Pseudomonas > Pseudomonas sp. rhizo66. The sequence goes on along the minus strand of NZ_JAUJWZ010000007.1, from coordinate 234,026 downwards.
TGCTGCCGGGCGGCGCACTGATTCTCTCGGAAAAGCTGCGCTTTAACGATGCCGAAGAACACGCTCTGCTCACCGATCTGCACGTCGCCTTCAAGCGCGCCAACGGCTACAGCGAACTGGAAATCGCCCAGAAGCGCAGCGCCATCGAAAACGTCATGAAGCCCGACAGCCTCGAAGAACACCGCGAACGCCTGCTGGCCGCCGGGTTCTCGAAAGTCGTGCCGTGGTTCCAGTGTCTTAACTTTGCCTCGTTGATTGCCTTGCCATGATTGATCTGTCCCCCCTCGCCCGCCGTCTGGCCGGCACATCGCTGGCCGAATGGGCCAACACCCTGCAAGCGCAACTCGATAAAAAGATGGAGAAAGGCCACGGCGATCTTGAGCGCTGGCAAAGTGCGCTGGATGCCCTGCCGAAGATCCAGCCGAGTGAAGTCGATCTGCTCAACGGCCTGAAACTCGACACCGATTGCGACGAGGAAACTCGTGCGCAGATGCGTACCGCGCTAATGGGCCTGTCGCCGTGGCGCAAAGGCCCGTTTGATCTGTTCGGCGTGCACGTCGACACCGAATGGCGTTCGGACTGGAAGTGGTCGCGCGTCGCCCCGCATCTGGATCTGAAGGGCAAACGCATCCTCGATGTCGGTTGCGGCAACGGTTACTACATGTGGCGCATGCTCGGTGCCGGCGCTGACAGCGTGATCGGTGTCGACCCGAACTGGTTGTTCTTCTGCCAGTTCCAGGCCGTGCAGCGTTATCTGTCACAACCCAATGCCTGGCACCTGCCGTTCCCGTTCGAAGACTTGCCGCCGAACCTCGAAGGTTTCGACACGGTGTTTTCCATGGGCGTGTTCTACCATCGCCGCTCGCCAATCGAGCATTTGCTGGCGCTGAAGGATTGCCTGGTCAAGGGCGGCGAACTGGTCCTGGAAACGCTGGTTGTCGAAGGCGACAAGCATCAGGTGCTGGTGCCGGAAGATCGTTATGCGCAGATGCGCAACGTGTGGTTCCTGCCGTCGGTGCCGGCGCTGGAATTGTGGCTGCGTCGGGCCGGTTTCACCGATGTTCGTTGTGTGGATGTCAGCACCACGACGGTCGAGGAACAGCGCGGCACCGAGTGGATGAAGTATCAGTCGCTGAGCGACTTCCTTGATCCGGAAGACCACAGCAAAACCATCGAAGGCCTGCCGGCGCCGATGCGTGCGGTGATCGTTGCCAAGAAGTAACCCAATCGCCCAAACACCGCAGTGGGGCTACCCCTCACCCCAGCCCTCTCCCCAAGGAGAGGGAGCTGATCGTTGAGCTTTTCAAGACTTGAGTTCGACTCGGAATCTCAGGTCGACGGACTTGGCCCATCCAGCTCGGTCAGCCCCTCTACCCAAGGAGAGGGGGCTGTTCGTTGAGCTTTTCAAGACTTGAGTTCGACTCGGAATCTCAGGTCGACGGACTTAGCCCATCCAGCTCACCCCAGCCCTCTCCCTCTGGGAGAGGGGGCCGATCTTTGGGCTTTTCAAGACTTGAGTTCGACTCGGAATCTCAGGTCGACGGACTTGGCCCATCCAGCTCACCCCAGCCCTCTCCCCAAGGAGAGGGGGCTGATCGTTGAGCTTTTCAAGACTTGAGTTCGACTCGGAATCTCAGGTCGACGGACTTGGCCCATCCAGCTCGGTCAGTCCCCTCTCCCTCTGGGAGAGGGTTAGGGTGAGGGGCTTTTGGCTCTTCGGGCGCGGAAGAACTCGGTCAGCACCGCGCCACACTCCTCCGCCAACACCCCACCTTCATACAACACCCGGTGATTCAAAAAGCCCTGGGTGAAAAACTGCCCCTGGCTTTGCACAATCCCCGCTTTCGGCTCCAGCGCGCCATACACCACCCGCGCCACCCGTGAATGCACGATCAAACCGGCGCACATGCTGCACGGCTCCAGCGTCACATACAGCGTGCTGCCCGGCAGACGATAGTTATCCACCGCCTGCGCCGCCGCGCGGATCGCGACCATTTCCGCGTGGGCACTCGGGTCGCTGGTGCTGATCGGGCAATTGAAGCCGCGCCCGATGATCTCGCCGTCCTGCACCAGCACCGCGCCCACCGGCACTTCGCCGAGGGCTGCGCCTTGTGCGGCGAGGGTCAGGGCTTCGCGCATGAAATCGCGATCACGGCTGCGGTCGATGATCGCGGCAGGGCGAATCTGGCGCATCACTTCACCTCGATGGCGGCCATCAGGCCGGTTTCCATGTGATCGATCACGTGGCAGTGGAACATCCACACCCCCGGATTATCGGCCACCAGCGCCACTTGCGCGCGCTCGTTCTTGCCCAGCAGATAGGTGTCGGTGAAGTACGGAATGATCTTGTGCCGGTTCGACGCAATCACCTTGAAACTCATGCCGTGCAGGTGGATCGGGTGCTGATACTGGGTCATGTTCTTCAATTCGAAGATGTAACTCTGTCCCAGTTTCAGGCTGGCAATCGGCCGGTCGGCGCAGGTCTTGTCGGTGATGTCCCAGGCCTTGCCGTTGATCTGCCACAGGCTCGGCGGTTTGCCGTTGTCGACGTTGACCGACACCGAGCCGACCCATTCGAAATTGAAGTTGAGTTTCTCGGCATTGGCCAGATCCGGCTCGGCCACCGGATTGGCGGGCAAGGCTTTCGGCCAGTCGCTCGGTCCATCGTTGTTGGCAACCGAGCGCAGCGTGCCCAGACGCACCGGGCCGTTGCGCAGCGACAATTCTTCACCCGCTGCCGGCGCCTTGATCGCCAGACAAATACGCATGCCCGGGCCCAACCAGTATTCCTTGCCCAGCGGACGCGGCTCGACCGGGTTGCCGTCCAGTGCGTAGATCTGCGCTTCGACGCCGGGAATGTTGATGCGGTAAGTCAGGGTGTTATCGAGGTTAAGCAGACGCACGCGGGTAATCTGCCCGGCCGGCAACTCGATCACCGGAGTCGGCACGCCGTTGATGGTCGACAACCGCCCCGCCGTGCCGCCGCGTGCGGCTTCACGGGGGATGCTGAATTCGACGAAATTGCCTTCGTCATCGATGTGCCAGTTTTTCAGGCTCAAGGTCTTTTCGTACTTGAAGCCGGTCGGCTCGCGCTCTTCGACGATCAGTGGCCCGACCAGCCCCCGCCCGAGTTCTTCGCTGCTGCTGACGTGGGGGTGATACCAGTAGCTGCCGGCATCCGGTACGCGGAATTTGTAATCGAAATACTCACCCGGCAGCACCGGCAGTTGCGACACGTACGGCACGCCGTCCATTTCCAGCGGCAGACGAATGCCATGCCAGTGAATGGTGGTCGCCACCGGCAGATGGTTGATGAAGCGCACCCGCAGCCATTCCCCCTGACGCACGCGTAACTCGGTGCCCGGTGCCGACGGCCCGAACGCCCAAGCCTCGGTCTTGTGCCCCGGCACCAGCTCGACGTCCAGCGGCGCGGCGATCAGCTCATAGTCGTGGCCCGCCTCGGCGTCGGCCATTTTCCCCAGCCAATAACGCGACGCGCCCCCCGCACCGACACCAACGACAACAAGACCGGCCAGGCCACCGAGGATTTGGCGACGGGTAAAGGACATGAACTCAACTACCTCACGTATCAGCGACAGGCCCTGAAAGCCTGCAAAAGGCGAATACGATACACCTGCGGTTGAGAAACAGTAAGGGCGACCTGAGGCCGCACGCCCCTGACGGTTTAAGGTCGCAGTCCAGTAATCAGGTGCACCACACCGCCCGTCAAGGGCATCACGCCCGCGACCCCGGCGGCGCTCAACGCCTGTTGATCGATCCCCGAGACATCACGCAATACAACCCGCACCCGCGTCAACGCCAGTGGTTGCTGCGACTGAAGGTTATCCACACCACCCAGCGCCGCGACAATTTCGCGGCTCAATCCGTCGCTCGGCGCGGCCGGTGCTTCGGGTGCGTCCACCACCAGATCCGGGGTCAGGGCCTTCCAGAATGCCTTCTGCAATTTATCCAACATCTTCAGTTCTCCAGAACCCGTAAAGTATCGACGGTTGCCTCGTGAAACAGCTGCAACGCCTCGCGCACCTGCCCGGCACTTTCCAGACCCAGCACCTGTTTGGCGATGATCTGACAATCGGCCAACTTCAGCTCGCGCACCGTCGCCTTGACCGGCGCAATCATCGGCACACTCACCGACAGCTCATCCACGCCCAAGCCCAGCAACAGCGGCACCGCCAGACGTTCCGAAGCCATCGCCCCGCACACGCCGACCCATTTGCCGTGGGCGTGCGCGGCCTTCACGGTCATGGCAATCAGGCGCAATACCGAGGGATGAAAACTGTCCGCCTGACTGGCCAGACGCGGGTGATCGCGATCCATCGCCAAGGTGTATTGCGTCAGGTCATTGGTGCCGATCGAGAAGAAATCCACCAGCGGCGCAAACAGGTCCGCCATCAGCGCCGCAGCCGGCACTTCGATCATGATCCCCAGTTTCGGCCGTTGCGTTAGCCCCAGTGCGAGGATTTCCTCGTCGAGCATCTGCCGCGCCAGACGCAGCTCGGACAGTTGCGTGACCATTGGCAACATGATGTGCAAACGCGTCAGCTCGCAACAGCCGAGCATGGCCCGGAACTGCTCGCGCAATAACTGCGGGCGCTCCAGACACAAACGAATGCCGCGCACGCCGAGGAACGGGTTGGTTTCGCTGTCCATGGGCACGTAGGCCAGCGGTTTGTCGCCACCGACATCCAGGGTGCGCACCACCAGATTGTGCGCAGGTCCAACGCAGCGGGCGATGGCGCCGTAGGTGGCGACCTGTTCGTCATGGCCCGGCGCGTGATTACGGCCCAGATAGAGAAACTCCGAACGCAGCAGGCCGACGCCCGCACCGCCCAGGGCCATGGCCTGCTCGGTTTCCGACAACGAGGCGACGTTGGCCGACACCTCGACGTGATGGCCGTCACGGGTCCGTGCCGCGAGCGTTGCGCTGGCCAACTCATGCTCATGGCGTTGACGCTGTTGCGCGCGCCGCGCCTGCCATTGACTGACGGCCGCAGGATCGGGCTGCACATGCAATTCGCCCTTGTCGGCATCGAGCAATACCGGGGTGCCGTTGCTCAGCGCGAGCAGTTGCACCGGCACCCCGCAGATCGACGGCAAACCGCAGGCACGGGCGAGAATCGCCACGTGACTGGTTGCGCCGCCACCGACCGTGGCAAAACCCAGCACTTTGCTGGTATCGATGCCGGCGGTCTGCGACGGGGTCAGTTGATCGGCAATCAGAATGCTGCCTTGCGGCAGTTCCAACGCCTGCTCGCCAATCCCCAGCAGCCGCTTGAGCACGCGGCGCCCGACATCGGTGAGATCCGCCGCCCGTTCGGCCAGCAACGCACTGCCCAGTTGGCGAAACATCGCCGCGGTTTCTTCAGTGGCTGCACGCCAGGCGAACGCCGCGCTTTTGCCCTGACTGATCAGCGCTTGGGCCTGATCGAGCAGGCCCGGATCTTCGAGCAGTTCCTGGTGCGCCTTGAAGATCTCGGCTTCGGCCTCGCCAGCGGCGGTGTCGCGCAAATGCTGCAAGGCCAGATCGGCTTCGATCAGGGCATTGCCGAGGGCCGCGCGTTCGACGTCCGCTCCGGCGCCGAACTCACTGACGTCGAACACCGGTTCGCTGATCTGCACCACTTGCCCCAACGCCGAACCGGGTGACGCGCAGACACCGCGCAGCAGGGTCAGAACCTCGGTTTCGACCACTTCGACAGATGCCAGCGCCGTCACCGTTTCCCCGCAGCCATCAACCAGTAATCGAGTCAGCGCCTCGATTGCTGCGTCAGCATCTTCGCCCACCGCACTGACTTGCACGCTGTCGCCGAACGCGGTCTGCAACGCCATGATCGCCACCAGAGATTTGGCGTTGGCCTGAGCCTGCTGTTTATGCAGGTAGATCTTTGCCGCGAAGCCCTTGGCCGCTTGCGCGAACACTGCTGCCGGGCGCGCATGCAGGCCATTGGGGTTGGGCAGTTTCAACTGCTGTGAAAACACCGCCGGACTTTCTGCCGCGACTGACTCCTCGCTGATCGCCTGTGCGCTGACAAGCTCAAGCAACGGCTGACCGGTTTCGACCCCTCCGCTCGACGCGACCAACCAGGTAAACGGCTCACCGCTGACCACCAGCATCAATGTCATCAGACTGCGCGCATGTCGGGCAATGTAATCGGCATCGAACTTGATCAACGCCTGTCCGGCGGCAACCCGCTGCCCTTCTTCAACCAGACGGGTGAAGCCTTGCCCGCCGAGGTTCACCGTGTCGAGGCCGATGTGCATCAATACCTGCACGCCATGGTCATCGGTGATACTCACGGCATGCCCGCTGGCCTGCACGTTGCTGACGATGCCGGCCAGAGGCGCACACAGGGTCGACGAGGTCGGGTCGATGCACAGACCGTCGCCGATCACGCGCCCGGAAAACACCGGATCGGGCACCTGTTCCAGCGCTATCAGGACACCGGACAAGGGAGCCAGCAGTTGCAATTGTTGGGGTGTGGCCATGACGTCACCTGCAGTTTTGTGCTTTGAAGTGCCCATGGAGCGCGACGCTCCATCAGCATCGCTTATTTCCACCAGTATTCGACCTGCAATCCGACATTCGCACCGTGGCGAGCGCTACCGAAGGCGCCGGTGTCAGACAGTGCCGAGCCTTTGGCCAGTTGGTTGGCCGCCCGTTTGGCCGCCTCGTTCCAGGTGGCGTACGTGTAATACAGACGCACCTCGGGACGCGCCCAGAACTCCGGGCCCTTGGGCGACCAGGTCGGGGCAAATGTGAACTTGCTCAGTTTGCGCGTGCCGCCCGGAGCTTCGACTTGATCATGGCCCAGCTCGGTGACCAGTTTGAAGTGTTCGCTGAGCGCGTAAGTCGGACGCACACCCAAAGAGATCCAGTTCTGATCTGCACCGTCCGGGCGAATGTCTTTCTGATACACCGCCGCAATCTGGCCACCGAAACGCGGCGTCACCTGCCAGTCGAAAAACTCGACGATCCGGTAACTCTTGTTGCTGTCGTCCAGTTTGACGTTGCCGGTATAACCCAGCCCGGTGCCCGGCCCTTCACCGTATTGCAGCGCCAGTTTGTTCTTGCCGCCCAAAAAATCCGTTTGCACATGTTGCGTGGTGATCGCCCAGCCCCGGTGGGCATCGCGGCTGTCGGGCTTGTCGATATAGCTCAAGCCGAATTCCAGCTCGCCGCCCGGATTGGTCTTGAACCCGGCGACGTTGAAGTCGTGCCGATTGATGTAGTCCTTCTGGTACAGGTTGTCCTTGCGCGAGAAGGCGTAGCTGTATTTCAGATCGCCGATCAACACGTCCTCGACCCCGCCCCCCGTGGCACTCTGATTCCAGTAATAGAAGTCGGAAATATGGATGTCATTGCGCTTGTAGTAACGGCGCCCGGCCCACAGTGAGCCACCGTTGAGTGCGGGCATCGCCGACCACTGTGCATAAGCCTGCGGCACGCGAATCGAACCATTGTTGTCTTTGAAGGTGGGGCTGCGGTCGTAGCGGTTATACAGCGAGGCCATGCCGTCGACACTCAGTACCGAACCATCGTCGAGGGTGTACAAGTCCTGGCGCAACTCAAGCTCGCCGTACTGCTCGCATTCGTTACCCAAGCGATATTTGGTCTGCGCACCCGGTAACTGGAAGCACGACTGACCGCTGCTGTTGACCGACGTGCCGACACCGCTGCGCAAGTACCCGCCAAACTCCAGCGCCTGTGACGTTGGCGGTAAAGCCAGGCAAAAACCTGCAACTGCAAGGCTGCGATTTATTGTTGTTTTCATAAGCCACCCCATTGTTTTTATTGTCTGGTTGCATAAATTCGGCGCGCAGAAATCCCCCGCGCATTGCTCTGCGTGTTTTTTTGAAAGCTGGTTTTTTTAGTTAAAGGTCAAGGGTCGATCAGGTGCACGACGAATGACTCGTAAGGTCGCAATGTCACCTGGCGCTTGCGCAACGGCCCGTCCGGATAATTGCTGATCAACTGGCGCTGGCTCATCGACTCGCTGATGACCGTCGATGGCAACTCCACTTCACAGGTAGTCCCGTAGAAGTTGTTCACCACCAACAAACGCTCGGCGCTGCCTTCACGCACATACGCCCAGACCTGCGGATGTTCGGACAGCAATTGTCGGTACAGCCCATCGGTGATCAACGATTCGCTGCGGCGCAGCGCGATCAGACGGCGGTAGTGATGCAGCACCGAGTCCGGGTCGTCGAGCTGATGGGCGACGTTGATCTGCGCGGCATTGGCCGGCACTCCGATCCACGGTTCAACGCTGCTGAAACCGGCGTTCGGTCCAGCGTCCCAATGCATCGGTGTGCGCCCGTTATCACGGGATTTCTGCTTGATTGCCGCCATGTTGTCGGCATCGCTGCTACCGGCTTCGCGCTTGAGGCGAAAGATGTTCAGCGTCTCGACATCGCGGTAATGCTCGATCGATTCGAACCCCGGATTGGTCATGCCCAACTCTTCGCCCTGATACACGAACGGCGTGCCCTGCAGAAAATGCAGCGCTGTGCCAAGCATCTTCGCCGAGCGTTCGCGGTGTTCGCCGTCATTGCCGAAACGCGAGACCACGCGCGGTTGATCGTGGTTACACCAGAACAGCGCGTTCCAGCCGCCACCGGCCTGCATGCCGGTCTGCCAGTCGGACAGAATCCCCTTGAGCTGAAGGAAATCGAAATCGGCACGTACCCACTTTTGCAGGTTCGGATAATCGACTTTCAGGTGATGAAAGTTGAAGGTCATCGACAGTTCTTTCGACTGCGGATTCGAATAACGAATGCAGTGTTCGAGGCTGGTCGATGACATCTCGCCGACATTGATCAGGTCGTGTCCTTCGAAGACTTCGCGGTGCATCTGCTGCAAGTACGCATGGACATTCGGCCCGTCGGTATAGAAGCGTCGGCCATCGCTGTTGTCTTCGGGAAAGTCTGCAGGCTTGGAGATCAGATTGATCACATCCAGACGAAAACCACCCACGCCCTTGTCCCGCCAGAACTGCATCATCCGGAACACTTCGGCGCGCACCTTGGGGTTGTCCCAATTCAGGTCGGCCTGGGTGTGGTCGAACAGGTGCAGGTAATACTGGCCTGTCTGGGCTTCGTACTCCCAGGCGGAACCGCCAAACTTGGATTCCCAGTTGTTCGGCTGATCTCGCCAGATGTAGAAATCACGGTAAGGGTTGTCGAGGCTGCTGCGCGCCTGTTGAAACCACACGTGCTCGATCGAGGTGTGATTGACCACGATGTCGAGCATCAGCTTGATCCCGCGCTTGCCCGCCTCGGCGATCAGTAACTCGCAGTCGGCCATGCTGCCGTAGCTCGGGTCGATGGCGTAGTAATCGCTGATGTCATAGCCGTTATCACGTTGCGGCGAACGCAGGAATGGCGTGATCCACAAGCAGTCGACACCCAGCCACTGCAGGTAGTCGAGCTTGGCAACGATACCGAGCAGATCCCCCGTCGGGTTGCCGGCGTGACTATGAAAACTCTTCGGATAGATCTGGTAGATCACCGAACGCTGCCAGTCTTGCATGGCACAACTCCTTCAATAAGTCCGTGCGGCTCGCGCCCAGATTGAAATGCAATCAACTGTGGGAGCGAGCCTGCTAGCGAAAGCGATTGTTCAGGCAACCCGATAACCGGGCCGGACAATCTTCATGCTCAGTGCACAGGTCAGAACAAACGGCACGAGCATGGCAATCAGCATCCCCAGCACAAACATCGGGATGTACTGCGGAATGATCGAGATGAACCCCGGCAGACCACCGACGCCGATGGCCGAGGCCTGAATCCTGTTCAGCGACAGGAACACGCAGCCCAGCGCCGAACCGGTCAGCGCGGCATAGAACGGAAACTTGTAGCGCAGGTTGACGCCGAACATCGCCGGCTCGGTGATACCGAAGTAGGCGGAAATCGCCGAAGTCGACGCCATGCTCTTGTCCCGTGCATTACGGGTCATCCAGAACACCGCCAGGGCGGCACTGCCCTGAGCGAGGTTGGACATGACGATCATCGGCCAGATGAAGGTGCCGCCCTGGGTCGAGATCAACTGCAGGTCGACCGCGAGAAACATGTGGTGCATGCCGGTGATGACCAGCGGCGCATACAGCAAACCGAAAATCGCGCCGCCCACCATCGGCGCCAGATCAAACAGCATGACCAGCCCTTCGGTGATGAAGATGCCGAGGTGGCGGGTCACCGGGCCGATCACCGCCAGCGCCAGCACGCCTGTGACGACGATGGTGGTGATCGGCACCACGAGCAATTGAATGGCATTGGGCACGCGCGCCCGCAGCCATTTTTCGATGACGCTCATCACGTAGGCGGCGAGCAGAATCGGCAGGATCTGCCCCTGATAACCGACCTTCTCCACCTGAAACAACCCGAGAATGTCGAAGTACGGCAGATGCTGCCCGTCCAGCCCGGCGACGGCCTTGCCGTAGTTCCAGGCGTTGAGCAGATCCGGGTGCACCAGCATCAGACCGAGCACGATGCCGAGAATCTCGCTGCCGCCAAAGCGCTTGGCCGCCGACCAGCCCACCAGCGCTGGCAGAAACACGAACGAGGTGTTGGCCATCAGATTGATCAGGCTCCACAGCCCGTCGAGTTTCGGGTAGGCATCGAGCAAGGTCTGCCCGTCGATGAACATGCCTTTGGCACCGAGCAGATTGTTGATGCCCATCAGCAGGCCGGCAATGATCAGCGCCGGCAGGATCGGCATGAACACGTCGGAAAACACCCGCACCAGACGCTGCATGGCGTTGATCTTCTCGGTACTTTTCTGTTTGACGTCAGCAATGGTCGACGCTGCGAGGCCGGTCTGCCGACGCAGTTCGGCATAGACCTTTTCCACCTCGCCCGGACCGATGACGACCTGATACAGGCCACCGGTGAAGAACGAGCCTTTGACCAGGTCGATCTGGTTGAGCGTGGCGCTATCGACCAGGCCCGGATCCTTTAGGGCCAGCCGCAACCGCGTGACGCAATGGGCGGCCTGTTCGAGGTTGTCGCTGCCGCCGAGGCTTTGCAGCAATTGCCTGGCGATGTTCGGATAGTCGTGGCTCATGCTAGTTCTTCCGCTATGGATTGTTGTTATTGGCAGCACGCCGAAGCGAAAAATACTCGTCTGTACGAGTTAATGCAACAACTCGTACAGACGAGTTTGTTTTAGTATGTTCCTGCCAGACCGAAGGCGAATTTTCCTACCCTGCCTTAGGGTGATTTCCATCGTCCACATGGACAAAGCCCTACCCTGGCCTTAAGGTTCGAAGCTTTGAGTACAGTCGGCACCGAGCCTACCCATGAGCAAATACAACCAGATCTATAGCGATCTGCTGGCCAGCATTACGACTGAACGCCTGGAGCGCGGCGCCCGCCTGCCTTCCGAAACCGAACTGATGGACAGCTATCAGGCCAGCCGAGGCACGGTACGCAAAGCCATCGAACTGCTTCAGGAACGCGGCTTTGCGCAGAAAATCCATGGCAAAGGCACCTTTGTGCTTTCAACCAACCCGATCGAATTTCAGCTCGGCGGCATCGTCAGTTTCCAGGAGACCTACCCGCGCCTGGGCAACGATGTCAGCACCGAAGTGGTCGAACTGAGCCAGATCCCGCTCGAAGGCGCACTGCTCGAACACATCCATGCCGAACCCGGCAGCCTCATCACCCGGATCAAGCGTGTGCGGCGGATCGACGGCAAACGGGTGATCCTCGACATCAACCACTTCGTCAGCGAAGTGATTCCCGGCCTGTCGCTCGATATCGCCGAGCAATCGATCTACGCCCATATCGAGCAGACCCTGCAGCTACAGATTGCCTACGCCCAACGCACCATCGAAGCGGTGCCGCGCAGCAAGGACGATCAACTGCACCTGGACCTCGACGGCCAGAGCCATGTGATCGTGGTCAGCAACCAGACCTTCCTCCAGGACGGCCGTCAGTTCGAGTACACCGAATCGCGGCACACCCTCGACAAGTTCTACTTTTCCGACGTGGCGCGGCGCTGACCCCGACACCTTTCGAACGATCATGTGCGGTACATATGTAGTGCACTCCCCTTGAACGAATCGGCCATGCTCGGTCTTCATTTCTCAAGGATGGAGAAAGCATGTACGCCACCCAACAAAGCCCTCTGCCGAACGCGGCAGACAAAGCAGCGCTGAAGCGAATCGCCTATACCGTCGTGCAGAACTGCCCCGGCCTGCAGGACGCCGCCCATCAAGCCGCGGGTGACCTGCTGGAAGCAAAAGGCTTGTCGAGCCTCGAACCGGATCAGGTTTATTTCCATCGCTTCAAGACGGCCCAGAGCAGCACCCGCTCGTTTACCGGCTGGGAGCACATCCGCGAAAAACCCTACGAATCGATGACCCTGACACAACTGGTCATTCATCGTTTTCGCGCCACCGACCAAGACAACGCCGACCTGCTCGATCTGTACGGTGGCTTCTACAGCGAAGGTCCGCAGGGCGAGAATTTCGACGAAAAGAACCAGGTGTGCCTGCACGGCAACGAGGTCTTGAAGGCGTTCTGGAGTCTCGATTTCAGTGGGCACTACAGCGCCACGCTGACGGACTTCTGGAACAGCCACGGTGAGGATTTCCGCACATTGGCAAAATGCAACCTCCTCAGCCGCGCAGTGCAGGCGCTGGACCTCGGGCAGCTCAGCGGCAGCGACTTTCAATGGCTGCTGGACTCCGTGGTGGGTCCCGTCAGCTGGCCGGTCACCCTGAGCATGCTGCAAGCGAGCCACACGCCAACGGGGAATGTGTTCGCCTTCGACATTGACGGGCATATCTCCACGCAATTGCTGCGCATCGTCGACTCTGCCGGTCGGCAGATTATCTATCTGCCCGGTGAGACCGAGGCGTTCGTGGTCAAGGAAACGCCGGCGGACCTGCATTGGTGGGTGCTGGATCAACTGAACGACGCGAAACGCCGCGCGGCCTTCCTCGAGCATTTTGCCCTCGCCGATCGTCAACACATGAGCGAGAACATCACCGATCTGATGAATCGCCTGGTGGGCACCTGGGGCCGCTCAGATCATCACCTGATCAACCGCACGAACCAGGTGCTGAGCGACGATGCATTCAGTTGGCTGCGCGACTCGACACGCCAGGCGATGTTTGCTGAAACCCACCTGTCCCTGACATCCAATGGCGATCTGCGCAAGAAACTGTGGATCGGCTATCTGAGTGCGGGCCTCAAGGTATTTGGTCCGATGGCCACTGTCGGTTGGCCGCTGGCGTTGCCGGTGATTGGCGCCACCCTCGCCAGCATGGGTCTGAATATTGAACAGGCGCAAAACGGCAAGACAAGGGCCGAACGCAAAGCCGGTGTGCTGGGTGCGGTTCTGAGTGGCATCAACCTGTTATTCAACCTTCCATTGCTGATCGGCACCGGGCCGATGCTGGAAGTTGGCGCCGAGGTCGAGGCGGCAGAAGCCGCCGAAATGGCTGAATACAGCGAAGCCTTGAACGCCTCCGCCGAAGCCGACAACCCACCGATCATGGTGCCGGACGATGCCGACATCACCCTGCCAACTGTCGATGAAACGACGCTGATTCCGGCGCAAAACGCCCTATCGCCTCCGGTGCCCGAACGGTACCAATGCAACGAGTTGCTTGATGGCACAGCACTCGGCGAAGAGTCCGGGAAGTTTCACGGCATCTACCGTCTCGACTCGGATCCGCCCTATGCCATTCTGATGAACGATGCGCCGTACTATGTGCGCTACTTCGCCAACGTACGCGGCACTGGCGACTGGGCCATCGTCGACCCGGAGCGCCCCAACCAGCTTGTCCACGCGCTGCCGGTGCGCCTCAATGGCGAAGGAGAATGGGAGCGCATGCCAGCCTTGGGCCTCAAGGGTGGCGGCCAGTGCATGGGCAAACAATGCACTCCGGATCTCGAACTCGACACCTTCGAACCTGCATCAGCCGAGACGCCCGTGCAACCGGCAGAAGAACCACAACCCTCGACATCGCGCCCCCCACGCCCGGTGACCAGTGCCTTCGACATCGAACCGTCGGTACGCCGTTCGATAAAAGCCTGGGCGTTGAACCTCAACGAAACCCATGCCCGGTTGCAGCCCGACGGTGCCGGCGGTTTTGCCATGGACGATCCGTTCGAGTTGTATGCCGCTGGCAAACGCCAACTTCTGCAAAGTTCAGCCCGAGGCTTTTTCAAGAACCTGCCGTGGGTCATCCAGCCTGCGCGTCCGGTGATACCCGAGATCAACCGGCTGATGCCACTGGCCGATCTTGTCGATGGCGTTTTTGAAAGTGCCTCCGGGCTGGTGGTCGGAGAAACCCTTGATCGCATTGCCAGCATGGGTTTTCTGATCGAAAACATGCCCGCTCTGGCCCGACACGTGAAAACCCTCTACCTGCGCGGCCTGCTCAGTGACTTCGCTCAAGTGGAACTGAACCGCTACTTCACCAGCGGCAACATGACTGCGGATTTACACACTTACTTGAACAGCCTGGGCACCGATCCCGCCGGTCGACTCAACCCACTGGAACTGGTTCAGGTTGCACGAGCGAACGGGGTTCGGATTCAGGCGATCGATTGCGCCGCCAGCTACAAAATGAAAACACCGCTGCCCTCCGTCGACGAGCAAATGATGAACACCTACCTGACCAACGACATCATGACCGGTGACGTCTACCTCAACAGCCCCGGAAAATGGATCGTAGTGACCGATGCTCACAACACCAACACCTTCAGAGGACTGCTGGGCATCAGTGAACTGAAGGGGGGAATCGGCTTGCGAATCGATGAAGTCGGCGCCGGTGAAGAGCTGGGCGTGGATGTCGATCCGGGTATTGAAGTCCCACGCGGCAGCTCGCCCGGTGGCACTGTCAGACAAGGAAATCCAGACCTCCTGCGCGCCGACTTGCGCTTGAAAGTTCAGGCACCCGAGGTGACCTGGACCGAAGATACGCTGGAGAATCTGTTGTACAGGCGCGGCATGTATCTGTTCGAAAAAGCGGGCGACAGCTACACGCTGATCCACCGCAGCAAACAAGGCATGCTGCAACGCACACCGATCACTCGATCGAGTGACGGCAAAGTCTCCCTTCACCGACCTGCATGGCAGCGCGTGAATGACATTGCGTTCGCCAGTCTGAAGGACATGTCACAACGGTTGTCCGATACAGGATTGATATTGCGCAGCCGGATTCCTGATTGAGGCTGATCGGTTACCGATGAACGCTACAAACGCAGAGGCCGCGTGAATCAATGCTTCACGCGGCCTCTTGTTTTGCCTGCTCTCACGCCTTCAAGGCGTGAGTGGGATCACTCCCACTCAATCGTCGCAGGCGGCTTGCTCGACACGTCGTAAGTGACGCGGGAGATGCCTTCGATTTCATTGATGATGCGGCCGGATACGGTTTCCAGCAGTTCGTAAGGCAGGTGAGCCCAACGCGCGGTCATGAAGTCGATGGTTTCTACGGCACGCAGGGCCACGACCCAGGCGTAACGACGGCCATCGCCGACCACACCAACCGATTTCACTGGCTGGAACACCACGAACGCCTGGCTGACCTTGTGGTACCAGTCGGCTTTGCGCAGTTCTTCGATGAAGATGTGGTCGGCGCGACGCAACAGGTCGGCGTACTCCTTCTTCACTTCACCAAGGATGCGCACGCCCAGGCCCGGGCCCGGGAACGGGTGACGGTAGACCATGTCGTACGGCAGGCCCAGTTCCAGACCCAGACGACGGACTTCGTCCTTGAACAGTTCGCGCAAAGGCTCGACCAGTTTCAGGTTCATCTCTTCCGGCAGGCCGCCCACGTTGTGGTGCGACTTGATCACGTGGGCCTTGCCGCTTTTCGCGCCAGCCGATTCGATCACGTCCGGGTAGATGGTGCCCTGAGCCAGGTACTTGATGTTGTCCAGCTTGCAGGATTCGGCATCGAACACGTCGATGAAAGTGCGACCGATGATCTTGCGCTTCTTCTCCGGATCGGCTTCGCCGGCCAGGTTGTTGAGGAACTGCTCTTCAGCGTTGGCGCGGATCACCTTGACGCCCATGTTCTCGGCGAACATGGCCATCACTTGCTCGCCTTCGTGCAGACGCAACAGGCCGTTGTCGACGAAGACGCAGGTCAGCTGGTCGCCGATGGCTTTGTGCAGCAGTGCGGCAACCACCGAGGAGTCAACGCCGCCGGACAGGCCCAGCAGCACGTTGTCGGTACCGACTTGTGCGCGGATGTTGGCGATGGCGTCTTCAGCGATTTTCGATGGGGTCCACAGGGCTTCACAGCTGCAGATGTCCAGCACGAAGCGCGAGAGGATGCGACCGCCCTGTTTGGTGTGGGTCACTTCCGGGTGGAACTGCACGCCGTAGTAGCCACGGTCGTCGTTGAACATGCCGGCGATCGGGCAGCTAGGGGTGCTGGCCAGAATGTGGAAGTCTTCCGGCATCTTGGTGACTTTGTCACCGTGGCTCATCCATACATCGAGGCCGAACAGGCCGTCAGCGTCGATATGGTCTTCGATGCCGTCGAGCAGGCGGCTCTTGCCGACCACGTCAACGCGGGCGTAACCGAACTCACGCAGTTCGGAACCTTCAACCTTGCCGCCCAGTTGCTCGGCCATGGTCTGCATGCCGTAGCAGATACCGAAGACCGGTACGCCCAGATCAAACACTGCCTGTGGGCAGCGCGGGCTGTCGGCGACGTGCACGGACTCGGGGCCGCCGGCGAGGATGACGCCTTTAGGAGCGAATTCGCGGATCGCATCTTCGTCCATGTCGAACGGGTGCAGTTCGCAGTACACACCGATTTCGCGCACGCGGCGGGCGATCAGTTGGGTGTATTGCGAGCCGAAGTCGAGGATCAGGATGCGGTGAGCGTGAATATCGAGGGCCATGATTCAGTCTCGTCTAAGTCGTTCAGAAACAGTCGTGATTCAGAAACAACTCGGGGCTGAATCAAACAGCCCCGGTTGCTTTGCTTGTTGCTTGAAGGCTCAACCTACGCGGTAGTTTGGCGCTTCTTTGGTGATCTGCACGTCGTGAACGTGGGATTCGGCCATGCCAGCGCCGGTGATCCGCACGAATTCAGGCTTGGTGCGCATTTCTTCGATGTTGGCGCTGCCGGTGTAGCCCATCGAGGAACGCAGACCGCCCATCAACTGGTGAATGATCGCGCTCAGGGTGCCTTTGTACGGCACACGGCCTTCGATGCCTTCCGGAACGAGCTTCTCGGCGCCTGCCGAGGAGTCCTGGAAGTAACGGTCGGAGGAGCCTTGAGCCTGGGACATGGCGCCCAGCGAACCCATGCCGCGATACGCCTTGTACGAACGGCCCTGGAACAGTTCGATCTCGCCCGGTGCTTCTTCAGTACCGGCGAACATCGAGCCCATCATCACGCAGGAAGCACCGGCTACGATGGCCTTGGACAGGTCACCGGAGAAACGGATGCCGCCGTCGGCGATCAACGGTACGCCGGTGCCTTCAAGGGCAGCGGCGACGTTGGCGATGGCACTGATTTGCGGGACGCCGACACCGGCGACGATACGGGTGGTGCAGATCGAGCCAGGGCCGATACCGACCTTGACTGCGTCAGCGCCTGCTTCGGCCAGAGCCTTGGCAGCGGCGCCGGTGGCGATATTGCCGCCGATCACCTGCACTTCAGGGAAATTCTCTTTGACCCAGCGAACGCGGTCGATCACGCCTTTGGAGTGGCCGTGCGCGGTATCGACTACCACGACGTCCACACCGGCATTGACCAGCGCGGCTACACGGTCACCGGTGTCTTTACCGGTACCGACAGCGGCGCCAACGCGCAGACGACCTTGATCGTCCTTGCTGGCCAGCGGGTAGGCTTTGGCTTTTTCGATGTCTTTGACGGTCATCATGCCTTTGAGGGCAAACTTGTCATCGACGATCAGAACTTTTTCCAGACGGTGCTTGTGCAGCAACTCGCGGACTTCGTTCTTGTCGGCGCCTTCACGCACGGTGACCAGACGCTCTTTAGGCGTCATCACTTCACGTACGGTGGCTTCCAGACGGGTTTCGAAACGCACGTCACGGGAAGTGACGATGCCGACCAGGTCGCCATCGTGCAGCACCGGAACGCCGGAAATGTTGTGCATGCGGGTCAATTCGAACAGGTCACGCACCGTGGCATCAGCCTCGATGGTGATCGGATCCTTGACGACGCCGGCTTCGAACTTCTTGACCTTACGCACTTCGGCAGCTTGCTGCTCGATGGTCATGTTCTTGTGGATAATGCCGATGCCACCTTCCTGAGCCATGGCGATTGCCAGACGGGCTTCAGTCACGGTGTCCATTGCAGCAGAAACCAGAGGAATGTTCAGCTCGATGCCACGGGTAAGGCGGGTCTTGAGACTGACTTCGTTAGGAAGTACCTCGGAATAACCAGGCACTAAGAGAATGTCGTCGAATGTCAGAGCTTCTTGGCTGATACGCAGCATCGCGGGGGCTCCCGAGCGGGAAAATGGAAGCGCGCCATTATAGTCATCCACCCCCCGCTGTTCAATGTAAAACTCAGCTTAATATCAATGTTGCTGATATACGGAGACCCCCGCCGTTACAGCTCCACCTTGACCCAAGAGACAGGTTGATCGAGCCAGTCAGCAAACTCATCGATAAAGCTCTGCTTGAAACCGGCTTCAAGCCAGTTGTTGAAGATGAAGCCGAGGTTGGAAAACGCACATTCCTGCAAATACAGAAAGCCGTTGATGTCGTCTTCATGCCCGCATTCGGGGCAGGTGAAGTTGTCGGTGCGCCCGGGCATCCAGTCCTCCAGGCTATCGAACAGCGCTTCGCCGACCTCGCGACGGCACTCGGCGCAGCCGGCTTCTTCGAGAAAACCTTTGGCCGGGGTGTAGATGCAGCGCTTGGTGACGATCTCCAGCCCGTTGATCGGCTCACCGAACGGCAACGCTTGCGGGTGCAGCACCACGGCCCGCGCACCATCGGCAATCGCGTACGCCATGCGGTTGCCGGTGCGGCCACAGGTTGTCAGCTCTTCTTTGATGATGTTCTTGCGCACCAGCCAGCGCACGATCGCCCGGGCCCGGGGTTCGTGGACCGGCAGGGTGGAGATTTTCGGGACGATGATGCTTTGCGAGTTCATGGTGCAAGCCTGCTGCAAATACTGAGGATGTCCATTGTGGGAGCTAGCCTGCTGGCGATTGCGGTGGGTCAGCAATACACATGTTGACTGACACTGCGCGATCGCCAGCAAGCTGGCTCCCACAGGGAATGGCGGCCGGCAGCTTAATCCCTGACAAAATCCGGTCAAGTGCTGAGGTAGCGCCCGATCAACGCAATCCCGCTCGCCAGCACCAGCCATGTCACCAGCCGCACAAACGCTTCGCGCGACAACTTCATGGTCAAGTGCCGCCCGATCCACAACCCCAGCGCCATGGCCGGCAACAGACACAATGCCAGCATCAACAAGGGTAGCTCGGCATACACACCGGCGATGGCAAACAGACTCAAACGCACCACTGTGCTGCAACTGATCAGCGCACTTTGCGTCGCCCGCGCGGCGTCTTTCGGCAGCCGACTGTTGAGATAAATCGCATAGAGAAAGCCGCCACTGCCAAACAGCGCGCCGAACAACCCGCCCACCGTCCCCATCGGCACTGCCCACGCCGCCGACAATTGCGCTGGCCGCACTTTCACCCACAGGCTGTAAATCGCATAAGCGCTGATAAACAGCCCCATCAACAGCAGCAACAGATCGGATTTCAGATTAAGTAGAAAGATCACCCCCAACGTGCAGCCGACTGCCATGCACGGCAGCAGCCGCAACAGCTCCGGTTTAGCCACATCCCGCCGCGACGGCAGCAGATTGCCGAACGCCGCGACAAAATCCAGCAGCACCAGCAACGGCACGATCTTCGACAGCGGCATGAACAGAATCAGAATCGGCCCCGCCACCAGCGCCGTGCCAAATCCGGCAATACCGAACACGATGTAAGCCAGGGCGATGCCCAGCCCGATCACCGCCCAACCACCGGCCCCCCACGACCACTCAGTCAACAACCCCGCCACGCTCATCGATGCGCTTCCTTAATAAGCCTGAGATGACTTTAGCCAGCGCCGAGGGTTGCGACTAATATCTTCCAGGCCGCTTACCCATCTCGAAAAGGCATACCTGTGCTTTCTACCCGTCAATTGCGTTACTTCGTGGAAATCGCCGAATGCGGCAGTTTCAGTGCTGCGGCTGAACGTTTGTTCGTTGCGCAATCGGCGCTGAGCCGGCAGATCAAGGACATGGAGACACGCCTGCAAACCCCGCTGTTCGAGCGTACGGCGCGCCAGCCTCGACTCACGGCAGCAGGCGAAGTGTTTTTACCGCGAGCACGAAATCTGCTCAATGAATTGAGCAAGGCCAGCGCCATGGCCACTGAGGTCGGTAATGGTCAGCTCGGCACATTGCGCCTCAGCCATTCCAGTACCGTGTCGATCAGCGGCCGTTTGCTCAGTGATATTGGCGCTTACCTGCAACAACAGCACGGCGTGTCGCTGGACATCGGCAAGTTGTCTTCCGAGGCGCAATTGGAAGAGTTGGCCGAAGGACGCCTCGACGTCGGCCTGCTGCGTCTGCCCGTGTTGCGTCAGCGCGAAGGTGTTCAGATTGTGCCGCTGTTTACTGAGCGCTTGCTGCTGGCAGTTCCGATGAATCATCGATTGGCCGAGGCTGAGCGTGTTGACCTGGCCCAACTGAAGGACGAAGCGTTCATCTCGATCCCGCATCCGCACCGCGGCGGCCTGAGTTATCTATGTGCAGACTTGTGCATGCGTCAGGGTTTCTTCCCGAAAGCCGCGCGGGTCATGTCGCGCAAGACCACCCAGCTCCAGCTGATTCAGGCCGGGTTCGGCATCGCCCTGCTGCCGGAATCGATGCAGGACATCGCCCCGAGCGGCGTACGATTCCTGCCGCTGACCGATCCCGATTGCCACAGCACCGTCGCCCTCGCCTACCGCCAGAATCCCACTCCGCTGATCCAACACTTCCTCCAGACCTTCACCAATCCCCTGTAGGAGCTGACGAGTGAAACGAGGCTGCGATCTTTTGATCCTGACCGCCAAAAGAAAGATCAAAAGATCGCAGCCTTCGGCAGCTCCTACAGGGGAGCGTGTATTGCATTGGAAATTAGCTTTAAACTGCGCCCCATGATTAAAGATCCCTTTGCAAGACTTGGCCTGGACCGTGAAGTCCTGACCGTCAGCCAGCTCAACGGCCGCGCGCGGGTGTTGCTCGAAGACGTGTTCAGCAACATCTGGGTCGAAGGCGAAATCTCCAACCTCGCCCGCCCGGCGTCCGGCCACATCTATTTCACCCTCAAGGACAGCGGCGCTCAGGTTCGATGCGCGTTGTTCCGGCAGAACGCGGCGCGGGTGCGTCAGGCGCTGAAGGATGGCCTGGCGGTCAAGGTGCGCGGCAAGGTTTCACTGTTCGAAGGCCGTGGCGACTATCAGTTGATTCTCGACACCGTCGAACCTGCCGGTGACGGTGCGCTGCGCCTGGCGTTCGATGCATTGAAAGAAAAGCTCAGCGCCGAAGGCCTGTTCAGTGCCGAACGCAAAGTGCCGTTGCCCGCGCATCCGCAACGCATCGGCATCATCAGTTCGCCAACCGGCGCGGTGATTCGCGACATCATCAGCGTATTCCGCCGGCGTGCGCCGCAGGTGCAACTGACGCTGATTCCGACTGCCGTGCAGGGCCGCGAAGCTACCGCGCAAATCGTCCGAGCGCTGAAAATGGCCGATGCCCGTGGTTTCGATGCACTGATCCTCGCCCGTGGCGGCGGCTCGCTGGAAGACCTCTGGTGCTTCAACGAAGAAGCCGTGGCCCGCGCCGTCGATGCCTGCGTGACGCCGATTGTCAGCGCCGTCGGCCACGAAACCGATGTGTCGATCAGCGACTTTGTCGCCGACGTGCGCGCCCCCACGCCGTCGGCGGCTGCCGAACTGCTTGCTCCCGATTCGAGTCATCTGATCCGTCAGGTCGAAAGCCTGCATCGCCGTCTGGTGATGCGCATGCGTGATCGCTTGATGCGTGATCGCCTGCGCCTGGAAGGAATGGCCCGTCGCTTGCGCCATCCCGGCGAGCGTCTGCGTCAGCAGGCTCAGCGTCTGGATGATCTGGACATGCGCATGCGCCGGGCCTTCGAACGCCATCTCAATACCCGCCGCGAACGCCTGATCCGCCTCGAAACCCGCCTCGCCGGGCAACATCCGGGACGGCAACTGGCGATGTTGCGTCAGCGCCTCGACAGCCTCGCCGAACGCTTGCCCCGGGCCATGCGCGAAGGCCTGAAAAACCGTCGTCTGCAACTGCACAGTCAGATGCAGACATTGCACGTGGTCAGCCCGCTGGCAACGCTCGGCCGTGGTTACAGCATTCTGCTCGATGAGCGCGGCCAGGCGATCCGCAACGCCGCGCAGACCCACACCGGCCAGCGCCTCAAAGCCAAACTCGGCGAAGGCGAACTGCAAGTGCGCGTCGAGGACAATCACCTGACGCCTGTCACCCTCTCTTTACTGGACTGATCCATGCCGCGTTTTCTGGCTCCACTGCTTTTGCTTTGCCTGACCTTCAATGCCCACGCCGACAGTTACATCACCCGGCTACTCAACAAACCGGTGCCGGGCGGTGTGGCGGTGGTTGATCTGGGCACCGCCGCGCAGGCGCCAAAAGCCACTTATCAAGGCAAACCGGTGCTGGTGGTGAAAGAACAGAACAACTGGCTGGCGATTGTCGGCGTGCCGCTGACCGTCAAGCCGGGTGCACAACAGATCAGCAGTGGCGGGCGCAATCTGCCGTTCACCGTGGGCAACAAGAACTACCCGGAACAACGCATCACCCTGAAGAACAAACAGCAAGTCAACCCGGATCAGTCGAACCTCAAACGCATCGAGGGTGAACTGGCCGAGCAGATCAAGGCGTATCGCAGCTTCAGCCCGAACACGCCGAGCAATCTGTTGCTGGACAAGCCGGTAAACGGGCCGCTGTCGAGCAAGTTTGGCGTACGGCGTTTCTTCAATGGTGAAGAACGCAATCCCCACGCAGGCCTCGACTTCGCGGTGCCGGCGGGCACGCCGATCAAGACTCCGGCGGCGGGCAAGGTGATCCTCACCGGCAACTACTTCTTCAATGGCAACACGGTGTTTGTCGACCATGGGCAGGGCTTTATCAGCATGTTCTGCCATATGTCGAAGATTGACGTGAAGGTCGGCGATCAACTGGCACGCGGAGCGGTTGTCGGCAAAGTCGGCTCGACTGGCCGGGCGACCGGGCCGCACATGCACTGGAATGTCAGCCTGAATGATGCGCGGGTGGACCCGGCGATTTTCATTGGCGCATTTCAACCTTGAATATGTATTGAGGCGACCGGCCTCTTCGCGAGCAGGCTCGCTCCCACTCTGGATCTTGTTCACAACAAAGATCCCCTGTGGGAACGAGCCTGCTCGCGAAGGCGGCCTGTACAGCACATCAATACTTACTGAATTGCTATAAACCTCGATTGCGCCCCAATCAAACCTTGCGCAAACATCACAACGATCAGCGATCTCCAGCGCAATAAAATCCTGCAAAAACCCGCTTTCCGAGTATTCCTCTCAATTTTTTCCGACTGCTTGCCATCCTCTCCCCTCGCGGTTAGGGTTGAAGGCATGAAAACCTCTCACACCCTCATTCAGCTTCGCCAGCACCGCAGCCTGTGCCTCGTCAGCGCACGACTGCCAGGCTGAATCGCTGCGCCTCGTCCCACGCTTTTCCAAGAACATTCGTAACACCGGCAGGCCGCCTCTTTTCGGCCCAGACAATAAGGAATTTCCCGATGAGCATGCTCAAAGATCCGTCTTCGAAATACCGCGCGTTTCCCGTCATCAACCTGCCGGATCGTACCTGGCCGTCGAAAACCATCGACGCCGCGCCGATCTGGTGCAGCTCCGACCTGCGTGACGGCAACCAGTCGCTGATCGAGCCGATGGACGCGGCGAAAAAGCTGCGCTTCTGGAAGACTCTGGTGCAGGTGGGCGTGAAGGAAATCGAAGCGTCGTTCCCGGCTGCTTCGCAAACCGACTTCGACTTCGTGCGTACGCTGATCGAAGAAGGCCACATCCCGGACGACACCACCATTCAGGTGCTGACCCAGGGCCGTGAAGACCTGATCGAGCGCACCTTCGAATCCCTGCGCGGGGCGAAGAAAGCCATCGTTCACCTGTACAACGCCACTTCGCCTTCTTTCCGTCGCATTGTCTTCAACCAGGACAAGGACGGCATCAAGGCCATCGCGGTCAACGCCGCCAAGCTGTTCGTCAAATACGCGGCGATGCAGCCGGACACCGAGTGGACGTTCGAATACTCGCCGGAAACCTTCAGCGCCACCGAACTGGAATTCGCCAAGGAAGTCTGTGACGCGGTGATCGAGGTGTGGAACCCGACGCCTGAGCACAAGATGATCCTCAACCTGCCCGCCACCGTTGAATGCGCGACGCCGAACGTCTACGCCGACCAGATCGAGTGGTTCGGGCGCAACATCAACCGTCGTGACAGCGTGATCATCAGCCTGCACACCCACAACGACCGTGGCACCGGCGTCGCCGCTACCGAGCTGGGCCTGATGGCCGGCGCGGATCGCGTCGAAGGCTGCCTGTTCGGCAACGGCGAGCGTACCGGTAACGTCGACCTCGTCACCGTCGCACTGAACATGTACACCCAGGGTCTCGACCCGCAGCTGGACTTCTCCGACATCGACGGCGTGCGCAAAGTCGTTGAGGAGTGCAACCAGATTCAGGTTCACCCGCGTCACCCGTACGTTGGCGACCTGGTCCACACCGCGTTCTCCGGCTCGCACCAGGATGCGATCCGCAAGGGCTTCTCCCAGCAGAAACCGGACACCCTGTGGGAAGTGCCGTACTTGCCGATCGACCCGGCCGATATCGGTCGCAGCTACGAGGCGGTGATTCGCGTCAACAGCCAGTCGGGCAAGGGCGGCATCGCTTACTTGCTGGAGCAGGAATACGGCATCAGCCTGCCACGTCGCATGCAGATCGAATTCAGCCAGGTCGTGCAGCGTGAGACCGACCGTTTGGGTCTGGAGATGACCGCCAAGCAGATCCACTCACTGTTGATCAGCGAATACCTGCAAGCCAACACCCCGTATGCGCTGGTCAGCCATCGCCTGCAGGAAGAAAACGGCAACAGCGCCGTCGAAGTGGAAGTGGCGAGCAAAGGTCAGGGCGAAACCAACCTGCACTGGCGTGGCAAGGGCAACGGTGCGCTGGAAGCACTGGTCGCCGGCCTGCCGATTCCGGTGGAGATCATGGACTACAACGAACACGCGATCGGCGCGGGCACCAACGCCAAAGCAGCGGCTTACATCGAACTGCGGGTGAACGGCGAACGTGCGGTACACGGTGTGGGCATCGATGAAAACATCACCACTGCCAGCTTCAAGGCGCTGTTCAGCGCGCTGAACCGCTCGCTGAGCCAGCCTGAGGCGAAAGCGGCGTAATCGATCGCTGAAATGCAAAAGGCCCCGGAGTGCGAACTCCGGGGCCTTTTTGTTGAAGATCAAAAGATCGCAGCCTTCGGCAGCTCCTACATTGTGATGTCGTACGCCATGTAGGAGCTGCCGAAGGCTGCGATCTTTTGCTTTTCAGGTGAACTCAAATGTGTCGGCATCCAGATTCGCTGGAAAGCGTTCACGATAAGCCGCCAATGGTGCGGCTTCCAGAACCACCTTGAACACGCCGTCCGCCTCCCCCGCCGCCAGCAAGGTTTCACCCTGGAAATCCAGCACCTGACTGTCACCGGTGTAAGCGAAGCCCTTGCCATCGGTGCCGACGCGATTCACCGCCGCCACATAGCAAAGGTTTTCGATAGCGCGTGCCGGCAACAGGCGATTCCAGTGCAGACGCCGCGCACCCGGCCAGTTGGCGGTGTACAGCAGCAGATCGGTGTCCTGGGCATCGCGGCTCCACACGGGGAAACGCAGGTCGTAGCAGATCAGCGGGCGAATCCGCCAGCCCTTGAGTTCGAACTGCACCTGACGCTCGCCGGGTGTGTAGTGGTTGTGCTCACCGGCCATGCGGAACAGGTGACGCTTGTCGTAATGCAGCACTTCGCCGTCCGGCCGCGCCCACAGCAGGCGGTTGCGATGGCTGCCGTCGGCGGCCTGAATGATCACGCTGCCGGTAATCACTGCATTGAGCTTCGCCGCCTGAACCCGCAACCATTTGCTGGTCGGGCCATTCTCGGCTTCGGCGAGGGTTTCGGACTCCATGGAGAATCCGGTGGTGAACATTTCCGGCAGGATGATTAAATCCGCCCCCTGCGCCTGCTCCAGCAACACCTCGAAATGCTCAAAGTTGGCCTGGCGGTCATGCCAGGCCAGGCTGGTCTGGATCAGCGCAAGATTCAGATCGGGCAACGCACTCAAATCACGCATAGTTTTGCCGCTGCTTCGCGCAGCGTCTCCTCGCGTTTGGCAAAGCACAGGCGCACCAGGCGCTGGCCTTGCGGTGGGGTCTGGTAGAACACCGACACCGGGATACTCGCCACGCCGTGTTCGCGGGTCATCCACATGGCCATCTCGACGTCATTGAGATCAGGACGAATCTGCGAGTAATCGACCAGTTGGAAATAGGTGCCGGTGACCCGGGTAAAACTGAAGCGCGACGGCGCCAGCAGATCGCAGAACAGATCGCGCTTGGCCTGATAGAAGCTCGGCAGTTCTTCGACGTGTTCCGGGTGCTCGACCATGTAATCGGCCAGCGCGTACTGCAACGGCGTGACGCCGCAGAAACTGACGTACTGGTGCACCTTGCGCAGTTCGGTAGTCAGCGCGGGGGGCGCGACGACGTAACCGGTTTTCCAGCCGGTGACGTGATAGGTCTTGCCGAACGAGCTGACCACGAAGGCGCGCTGATACAGCTCTTCATGGGCCAGCACGCTGACATGCGGCACGCCGTCGAATACCAGGTGTTCGTAGACTTCGTCGCTGATCAGATAGATGTCCCGGCCTCGGATCAAGTCCGCCAAGTGATCAAGCTCGGCACGACTGATCAGCGCGCCGCTCGGGTTGTGCGGGGTGTTGATGACGATCATTTTCGTGCGCGGGCTCAGGGCCGCGGCGAGCTGGTCGAAATCGATGGAGAAGTCGTCCGGGTTCAGCTGCACATGCACGCAACGACCGCCCGCCAACTCCGTCGCCGGTTCGTAGCTGTCGTAGCACGGATCAAACACGATGACTTCGTCGCCGCTGTGGATAACCGCCTGAATCGCACAGAAGATCGCCTGGGTGGCGCCCGGGGTTACGGTCACTTCGTTATCAGCATCGACGTTGACGCCGTAACTACGAGCGATTTTCGCCGCAATCTGCTCGCGCAAGGCCGGCAGGCCGGTCATCGGTGAATACTGGTTATGACCACTGGCGATGTGCCGAGCGACCGCGTCACGCAGGGACTGCGGGCCGTCGAAGTCAGGAAAACCCTGGGACAGGTTGATCGCTCCGGTTTGCGCCGCGAGCTGAGACATCTGCGTGAAAATAGTGATGCCGACATTCGGCAGCTTACTGGTGATCATCGGGGGTTCCCTGCTCAACACCCGGCTCTGACGACGGCGCGGGAGAGCCCGAGGATAGCCCATCCGGCGCCCATAAAAAAAGGGCGCTCTAGTGAGCGCCCTTCTTATCGCCGAACCCATGTAGGAGCTGCCGAAGGCTGCGATCCTTTGATCTTGTCTTTGAAGCAAAATCAAAAGATCGCAGCCTGCGGCAGCTCCTACACGAAGTGATAAATCACTTCTTGTCGCGGCGCTTCTTGCTGGCTTTCTTGTTGTGCGACATCAAGCGACGCTTCTTGTTGACCTGGCGGTCGGTCAGCGTGTTCTTGTTGCCTTCGTACGGGTTCTCGCCGCCCTTGAACTCGATGCGGATCGGCGTACCGACCAGCTTCAGCACACGACGGTAAGTGTTTTCCAGATAGCGCACGTACGACTTCGGCACTTTCTCGATCTGGTTACCGTGGATCACGATGATCGGCGGGTTCGCACCACCCAAGTGAGCGTAACGCAGCTTGATCCGGCGGTTGTTGACCATCGGTGGCGCGTGCTCGCCCACCGCATCTTCCAGAATCTGGGTCAGACGGTTGGTCGGCCAGCGGGTGACCGCCGATTTGAACGAGTTCTGTACGGACGCGTAGAGGTTACCCACGCCAGTGCCGTGCAGGGCCGAGATGAAGTGGATGTCGGCGTAGTCAACGAAGAACAGCCGACGTTGCAGCTCGACCTTGACGAAGTCGCGCTCGCTCGGCGTCATGCCGTCCCACTTGTTGATCGCGATCACCAGTGCACGACCGGATTCGATCGCGAAGCCCAGCAGGTTGAGGTCGTGATCGACCACGCCTTCGCGGGCGTCCATCACGAAGATCACCACGTTGGCGTCTTTGATCGCCTGCAGGGTTTTGACCACGGAGAATTTTTCGACTTCTTCGTGGATCTTGCCGCGCTTGCGCACACCGGCGGTGTCGATCAGCGTGTACTTCTCTTCATTCCGCTCGAACGGGATGTAGATACTGTCGCGGGTGGTGCCGGGCTGGTCATAGACGATAACCCGATCTTCACCGAGCATGCGGTTGACCAGGGTCGACTTGCCGACGTTCGGACGGCCGATGATAGCGATCTTGATCCCGTCTTTTTCGCTCGGGCCAGGAATGCGCTTGGCTTCCTCGCCTTCGGCAACGATCTCTTCCTCGCCTTCTTCCGGCTCTTCTTCGTCTCTGGGGAAATCACCCAGGGCGATTTCCAGCAACTGGGTGATACCGCGACCGTGGGCACCGGCGATCGGGATCGCGTGGCCCATGCCCAGCGGAGCGAATTCAGCGCGGGCCATTTCCGGGTCGATGTTGTCGACCTTGTTGGCGACCACGTGGGAACGCTTGTTACGTTTGCGCAGGTGTTCGGCGATCATCTGGTCGGCGGCGGTGAAACCGGCCTTGGCATCTACCAGGAACAGCACAACATCCGCTTCTTCAATGGCCAGCAGCGACTGCTCGGCCATTTTTTCGTCCATACCATGTTCGTCACCGGAGATACCGCCGGTGTCGACCAGAATGTAGGAACGCCCTTGCCACTTGGCCTCACCGTACTGGCGATCACGGGTCAGACCGGACAAGTCGCCGACGATGGCGTCACGAGTCCTGGTCAGGCGGTTGAACAAGGTGGACTTGCCGACGTTCGGTCGGCCCACCAGGGCGATTACGGGAACCATGCGGCTCTCCACTTCGTTATTTCAGAAAATACAAAAGCCGCTGCGAGGCAGCGGCTGGTGCTCGGGGCAACACTGCGGAAGTGAACAGGTCCACTTCCACAAGTGAAGCTGCCTGGGGTGTTATCCCCAAGCATAGTTGTTACTTGATGGTCAGGGCTTCCAGTTTGCCGCTGTTGCCATAGACATAAATCGTGTCACCCACCACCAGCGGACGGGCACGCAGGCCGTCGCTGTCGATGCGCTCACGGCCGACGAAACGACCGTCAACCTGACTCAGCAGGTGCAGATAACCTTCCAGGTCACCCACTGCAACATAGCTGGAGAACACTTCCGGAGCCGACAGTTGACGGCGAGCCAGCGAGTCGTTGCTCCACAGTGCTGTGGTGGAACGCTCGTCGACGCCTTCAACAGTGCCCGAGGACAGGCTCACGTAAACGCTGCCGAAACCCTGAGCAATACCGGCGTAGCTCGACGCATCGCGCTGCCAGAGTTGACGACCGCTTTCCAGATCCAGTGCCGCAACGCGACCCTGGTAGCTGGCGACGTACAGCGTACCGCCGGACAACAGCAGACCGCCGTCGATGTCGACCACGCGCTCCAGTTCCGAACGGCCTTGCGGGATCGCAATCCGTTGTTCCCACACCGGCACGCCGTTGGAAATATCCAGAGCGACCACTTTACCGGTCGACAGGCCAGCCACTGCGAGGCGGTTGGTTACGAGCGGAGCACTGGTGCCACGCAGGGTCAGTACGGCTGGCGTGCTGTCATACACCCAGCGCTGGGTACCGGTGGAAGCATCCAGACCGATCAGACGATCGTCCTGAGTCTGTACCACTACCACGTCACCGTTGTTGGCCGGCGGCGCGAGAACTTCGCTGTTTACACGAGCACGCCACTTCTCTTCACCATTGCTGGTGTCCAGAGCGACGACTTCGCCACGCAGTGTACCGATCAGAACCAGACCGTAACCCACGCCCACGGCGCCGGAGACAGGCAGATCAAGATCCTGCTTCCACTTCACGTCGCCATTGCTGCGATCCATGGCCATTACCACGCCGGTCACATCAGCGGCGTAGATGGTGTCACCGTCGATCGCCGGTACGAGCATGTTGTAGGTTTCGCCCTGACCGTCACCGATCGAACGACTCCACTGCTTGTGCAGAACCACTTCTTCTTTGAAGTCGGTCAGTTCAGCCGGTGGCAATTCTTTCTTGCTGTTGCTGCTGCAACCCGCGGCCAGAAGGGCCAGAGCCAGCAATGCTGCATGCTTCCAACGGATCACGTCACGCATCCCCTTTGGCCAGGTCGTCGAGCTTGATTTGAAGGCCACCGACCGCCGCTTCATCCGACAGTGCCGCCTTGGCTTTTTGATACGCCTTGTTTGCGTCATCGGTACGGCCCAGCTGCACCAGCAGGTCGCCCTTGAGTTCTTCGCGAGTGGCCAGGAACGCTTTGTCGGCATCGCCGTCGAGCAGTTTCAGGGCATCTTCAGCCTTGTTCTGCGCGCCGAGCACCTGCGCCAGACGCTGACGGGCGATTTCGCCCAGCGCCGGGTTGGCCGGTTTGTCGACAATGGCTTTGAGTTCGGTCGCGGCGTCATCCAGCTTGCCGCTGTCGACCGCCACTTTGGCCACGAACAGGCTGCCGTACTGCGCGTAGGCAGAACCGCCGAACTCGCTGTTGAGCTTGCCGGCCAGATCCGCAACGCGGGCCGCATCAGGCTTGCCGTCAGGCGTCAGCGTGGTTTCCAGCAGTTGCTGATAGAGCACCGAGGCGCCTTGCGACTGGTTGCTCTGGTATTTGTGATATGCCTGCCAGCCGAACACGATGACCAGCGCCAACAGGCCGCCGGTGACCAGAGGTTTGCCGTTGCGTGTCCACCAGTCCTTCAAATCCGCCAACTGTTCGTCTTCGGTACTCGACACCCCAATACTCCTTAATCGCTAAATCGGCTGTTTGGACAGCTTCAACCCTGCACGACGCAGGTGGCCAGGTGAGCGGCGAGCGCGTCCCAGGCAATGCTTTGTTGTTCGCCCTGGCCACGCAGGGGTTTGAAACCTACCACTTGCTGGGCCATTTCGTCGTCGCCGAGGATCAGTGCGTACAGCGCACCGCTCTTGTCGGCCTTCTTGAACTGGCTTTTGAAGCTGCCGGCGCCGGCATTGACTTGCAGGCGCAGGTTTGGAAGTTGATCGCGAACACGTTCAGCCAGAGCCAGACCGGCCAGCTCGGCTTCTTCGCCGAAGGCGCACAGATAGACATCAACCTGACGGGAGATTTCTTCCGGGATCTGCTCCAGGGTTTCGAGCATCAACACCAGACGTTCGATGCCCATGGCGAAACCCACACCAGTGGTCGGCTTGCCGCCCATCTGCTCGACCAGACCGTCGTAACGGCCGCCCGCGCAGACAGTGCCCTGAGCGCCGAGCTTGTCGGTGACCCATTCGAATACGGTTTTGCTGTAGTAATCGAGGCCACGTACCAGTTTCGGGTTGAGCACGTAAGGAATGCCGACGGCATCCAGACGGGCCTTCAGGCCTTCGAAGTGGGCACGGGATTCGTCATCGAGGTAATCGGCCATTTTCGGCGCATCGACCAGCACCGCTTGAGTGTCGGCATTTTTCGTGTCGAGCACGCGCAGCGGGTTGGTTTTCAGGCGACGCTGGCTGTCTTCATCGAGCTTGTCGTGGTGCGCCGAGAGGTACTCGACCAGCGCTTCACGATAGCGACCACGGGACTCGCTGGTGCCCAGGCTGTTGAGTTCGAGCTTGACCGCATCACGAATGCCCAGCTCGCCCCACAGGCGCCAGGTCATGGTGATCAGCTCGGCGTCGATGTCCGGACCGTCGAGGTTGAAGACTTCCAGACCGATCTGGTGGAACTGGCGATAACGGCCTTTCTGCGGACGCTCGTGGCGGAACATCGGGCCGATGTACCAGAGTTTCTGCACCTGGCCACCGCCGGTGATGCCGTGTTCGAGCACAGCACGCACGCACGCCGCGGTGCCTTCCGGACGCAGGGTCAGGGAGTCACCGTTGCGGTCTTCGAAGGTGTACATCTCTTTTTCGACGATGTCGGTCACTTCACCGATCGAGCGCTTGAACAGCTCGGTGAATTCAACGATCGGCATGCGGATCTGCTTGTAACCGTAGTTATCCAGCAGACGCGCGACAGTGCCCTCGAAATAACGCCACAGTGGGGTCTGCTCGGGCAGGATGTCGTTCATGCCACGAATGGCTTGCAGAGACTTGCTCACTTTAAATCCTTAAATTCGTTCGGCGCTTCAGTCAGGCTCAGCCGCGCGCGATAACCGCAGCGTCAGCTTCGACCTTTTCGGCCGCTTTCTCGCGGATCAGCTTTTCCAGCTCGTCCACCAGATTGTCATTCGTCAGTTTCTGCGACGGCTTGCCGTCGATGTAAATCAGGTTTGGCGTGCCGCCGGTCAAGCCGATATGGGCTTCCTTGGCTTCGCCCGGGCCGTTGACCACACAACCGATCACCGCGACATCCAGCGGCACCAGCAGGTCTTCAAGGCGCCCTTCCAGCTCGTTCATGGTTTTCACCACATCGAAGTTCTGCCGCGAGCAGCTCGGGCAGGCGATGAAGTTGATGCCACGGGAACGCAGATGCAAAGACTTGAGAATGTCGTAACCGACCTTCACTTCCTCGACCGGGTCGGCCGCCAGCGAGATGCGGATAGTATCGCCAATCCCCTCGGCGAGCAGCATACCTAGGCCCACGGCGGATTTCACTGTGCCCGAACGCAATCCACCGGCTTCGGTGATGCCCAGGTGCAGTGGCTGAACGATTTCTTTCGCCAGCAAGCGGTAGGCTTCGACGGCCATGAACACGTCAGAGGCCTTCACGCTGACCTTGAAGTCCTGAAAATTCAGGCGCTCCAGGTGTTCAACGTGACGCAGAGCGGATTCGACCAGTGCAGCCGGGGTCGGCTCGCCGTATTTCTTTTGCAGGTCTTTTTCCAGGGAACCGGCGTTGACGCCGATGCGGATCGGAATGCCGCGATCACGGGCAGCATCAACGACAGCGCGAACCCGGTCTTCACGACCGATGTTGCCCGGGTTGATGCGCAGGCAATCGACACCCAGCTCGGCGACGCGCAAGGCGATCTTGTAGTCGAAGTGAATGTCGGCAACCAGCGGCACCTTGACCAATTGCTTGATCTTGCCGAACGCCTCGGCGGCGTCCATGTCCGGCACCGAAACGCGGACGATGTCGACGCCAGCGGCTTCCAGACGGTTGATCTGCGCAACAGTGGCGGCAACGTCATTGGTGTCGCTGTTGGTCATGCTCTGCACAGCGATAGGCGCATCGCCACCCACCGGCACATTACCGACCCAGATCTTGCGCGAAACGCGACGTTTGATTGGAGATTCGCCGTGCATGACTTATTGACCCAACTTCAGGCGAGCAGTCTCGCCACTGGTGAACGGAGCGATATCGACCGGCTGGCCGTTGTAGCTGACCTGTGCGGCACGGGCAACACCCAGACGCACGGCAAGCGGTGGCTTACCGGAAACAGAGACGCTATCGCCTTTGTGCTTCAGACCACTGAACAATACTTTGCCACGGCCATCGGTGACCTGTGCCCAGCAGTCGGCGCTGAACTGCAGTTGTACCTGACCGTCGCCAGCAACAGGAGCAGCCGCTTCAGCGGTTGGCGCGGGCGTTGCAGGTACTACCGGAGCGGTAACGGTCGGGGCTGGCGTGGCTGGAACGTTTGGCGCCGGGGTGGCCGGAGTAGCGACAACCGGCGCTGGCGTATGAACCGGGGCGGTCGGCGTTGCACCCGGAGCAACCGGTGCTGCCGGAGCAGTCGCTGGCACGGCAGCTTCGGCACCGGTGGACTCAGCGGTGGTTTCAGACTGAGGCAGCGCCAGTGCCGTCGAACTGTCGGCCTGGTTTTCCTCGACAGCCTGGTCTTCCGGCTCGTCGATCGGGTGAATCTGGGTGGTGCCGTCAGCACCTTCGACTTCAACGTGCTCAGGCGCCAGAGACGTCAGGTCCTTGGTGCGCTGCGACGTCTGATCCTGCCACCAGACGAAACCGCCGCCGATGACCGCGATCAGCAACAGCAGGCTGACAATACGCAAAATGGTGTGAGAGACCCGCACAGGCTCTTCGATACGGCCGAGGGCATGCACGTTGCTGCCCTGGGAATCGGTGCCGGTGGACTGGTCGAATTGCTGAACCAGCACGGTCTGGTCCATGCCGAGCAATTTGGCATAGGCGCGAATGTAACCGCGAGCGAAGGTATGCCCCGGCAGCTTGTCGAAAGCGCCGGCTTCAAGATTGCTCAGGGAAGTCACGGTGAGGTTGAGCTTGAGGGCCACTTCGGCCAGCGACCAGCCATTGCTTTCGCGGGCCTGGCGCAGGGTCTCACCGGGGTTAACGCGATTCGCTGCTACAACTTCGGGATGCGCCGCTTTCATCATTGCTCCGACAGGTATTGCTGATATTCCGGCGTACCGGGATAGAGTCGTTTTAATTGCAGGCCATAACTGGCGGCCTTGTCGCGATCTTCAAACACTTTTGCCAGCCGAACGCCGAGCAATAGACTACGTGCATTTTGTTCGGTCAGCAGGCTGAATCGGTCGTAATAATCTCGCGCGGGCACATAATGCCTGTCTTCGAAGGACAACTCAGCCATTTCCAGCAATGCGCGGGGCTGTTGGCGGTTCAAACGCAGCGCCTTTTCCAGCTGCTGCTGCGCCAGATCACGCTGACCGAGTTTTGCCGCCGTCATGCCGAGGTTTTCGAACACCCGCGAACGCTCAGGATACAGGGTATCGGCGGCGGCCTGTTCAAAACGCTCGTAGGCTTCTTTATAACGCTGTTGTTCGTAGAGAAAACTGCCGTAGTTGTTGAGGATGCGCGCATCGGCGGGACGGGAGGACAAAGCCTTGCGGAAGTGTTCGTCGGCCAGCTCAGGCTCCATTTCGGACTGAAACACCAGGCCGAGGGCAGCGTTGGCGTCAGGATCGGAACCGTCGATTTCCAGCGCCTTTTTCAGCGGCACCTTGGCCCGCTCGGTCATGCCCTGCTGCAAATAGCCCAGCCCCAGTTGCACGTAGGCAGCCCGCGCTTCATCGCGGCCCTTGCTGGTCTTCATCGGGTTGTAGTCACCCGACAGGACACAACCAGCACACAGGCTGGCCAACAGCAACAGCAGCGCAAAGCGCAGGGACATAGAGATCCTCTCTTAATTTGTGTTCGCGGCGTTCTGTGCCAGATCGCTGTCGGCGCTCAACTCGCGCACGGCGATGTAACGTTCGCTGCGACGGGTGCGATCCAGCACCTGCCCTACCAATTGACCACATGCAGCGTCGATGTCTTCACCACGGGTGGTGCGGACAGTGACGTTGAAACCGGCCTGATGCAACTGATCCTGGAAACGACGGATCGCGTTGTTGCTTGGCCGCTCGTACCCGGAATGCGGGAACGGGTTGAACGGAATCAGGTTGATCTTGCACGGGATATCTTTCAACAGCGCGATCATTTCCACCGCGTGCTCGACCTTGTCGTTGATGTCCTTGAGCAAGGTGTACTCGATGGTCAGCACACGTTTCTCGCCAAGGGCGGACATGTAGCGCTGGCACGACTCGAGCAGCATCTTAAGCGGATACTTCTTGTTGATCGGCACCAATTGGTTACGCAATGCGTCATTCGGTGCGTGCAGCGACAACGCCAGGGATACGTCAATGTGCTTGGCCAGCTCATCGATCATCGGCACCACACCCGAGGTGGACAGGGTCACGCGGCGCTTGGAGATCCCGTAGCCGAGGTCGTCCATCATCAGGTGCATGGCGGCGACGACGTTGTCGAAGTTCAGCAGCGGCTCACCCATGCCCATCATCACCACATTGGTGATGGCACGGTCGACGGTTGCCGGGACGCTGCCGAAAGATTTGTTGGCAATCCACACCTGGCCGATGACTTCGGCGGCGGTGAGGTTGCTATTGAAGCCTTGCTTGCCGGTGGAGCAGAAACTGCAATCCAGGGCACAGCCTGCCTGGGACGAAACGCACAGAGTGCCGCGTTTGCCCTGGGGAATGTACACGGTCTCGACGCAGCTGCCGGACGCCACGCGCACCACCCACTTACGGGTGCCGTCGCTGGAGATGTCCTCGCTGACCACTTCCGGACCACGGACTTCAGCAATCGCCTTGAGCTTGTCGCGCAAGGCCTTGCTGACGTTCGTCATGGCGTCGAAATCATCGACGCCAAAGTGGTGAATCCATTTCATTACCTGACCGGCACGGAAACGCTTCTCCCCGATTGAGTCGAAGAATTTTTCCATTTCCTGTTGAGTCAGACCCAGCAGGTTGGTTTTTACAGTCGATGTAGTCATGGATTCACCTTCACTCTTAAGCCAATGCTTAGCGAGTGGTTACTTCAGTAGCTGCGAAGAAGTACGAGATTTCACGAGCAGCTGCGGCTTCGGAGTCCGAACCGTGAACAGCGTTGGCGTCGATGGAATCAGCGAAGTCAGCGCGGATGGTGCCGGCAGCAGCTTCTTTAGGGTTGGTAGCGCCCATCAGCTCACGGTTCAGAGCGATAGCGTTTTCGCCTTCCAGAACCTGAACAACAACAGGACCGGAGATCATGAAAGCAACCAGGTCGCCGAAGAAACCGCGCTCTTTGTGCTCAGCGTAGAAGCCTTCAGCTTCAGCTTTGGACAGTTGCTTCAGTTTCGAAGCTACAACGCGCAGGCCGGCTTTTTCGAAACGAGTGGTGATTTCGCCGATGACGTTTTTTGCAACAGCGTCAGGCTTGATGATGGAGAAAGTGCGTTGAACAGCCATGGTGTAACTCCAGAAACGGTAATTTGCGAAAAATTAAACCCGCGAATTATACGCGGGTTCTTGGGTATTGCCTAACCTGCGAGGACGATCAGTCCAATTCTTCAGCCCAGAGCGTCTGAACCGCTTCCAACACCTTCTCGCCTACGCGACCAGAGGTGTTGTCGAAATCCGGCAGCTCTTTGATCCATTGCTGCAGATCGACGAAATTGACAGAAAACGGATCTACGCCCGGCTTGGCCTCGGCCAATTCTTCTGCAATACGTTGAACATCATTCCAACCGTAGCTCATGACAGTCTTACCAGTCAGTGCGGCGCTTCAGCCGCATGGTTAAGCGAATATTTCGGAATTTCGACGGTGAGATCTTCTTCACCGACGATCGCCTGGCAAGCCAGACGCGATTGCGCTTCCAGGCCCCAGGCACGATCGAGGAAGTCTTCTTCCAGCTCGTCAGCCTCTTCCAGCGAGTCGAAACCCTCGCGGATGATGCAGTGGCAAGTGGTGCAAGCACACACGCCGCCGCAGGCGCTTTCCATCTCGATGTGGTGTTCGTGGGCCAGTTCGAGAATCGATGTGCCGGGCTCAGCCTCGACCACCATGCCTTCCGGGCAGAACTTCTCGTGGGGCAGAAAAATGACCTGCGGCATCAGATATCCTCGATTTCATTCAGATTGCGCCCCGACAGAGCGGCTTTCACCGTCAGATCCATGCGGCGGGCAGCAAAAGCATCGGTCACTTGCGACAGACGCTTGGTCTGCTGCTCGATGGCGTAACCATCAGTGCCTTTCATCAGTTCGGCCAGTTCCTGCAACTGCAGATCGATGACCATGCGCTCTTCGGCGTCGAGCAAACGCTCGCCATCCGCCTCTAGAGCGCCCTGCACCGCTTCGATCAGGCGCTGGGCATCGACTTGCTGCTCACGCAGGACGCGGGCGACTTTGTCGTCATTGGCGTGCTGGAACGAATCTTTCAGCATCTTGGCGATTTCGCCGTCGGTCAGACCGTAGGACGGTTTGACCTGAATGCTCGCCTCAACGCCCGAACCCAGTTCACGGGCAGAAACGCTGAGCAGACCGTCGGCATCGACCTGGAAGGTCACGCGAATCTTCGCTGCACCGGCCACCATCGCCGGAATGCCGCGCAATTCGAAGCGCGCCAGCGAGCGGCAGTCGCTGATCAGCTCGCGCTCACCTTGCAGGACGTGGATCGCCATGGCCGACTGGCCGTCTTTATACGTCGTAAAATCTTGTGCGCGAGCGACGGGGATGGTGGTGTTGCGCGGAATCACCTTCTCCATCAGGCCGCCCATGGTTTCCAGCCCCAGGGACAGCGGAATCACGTCGAGCAGCAACAGTTCGCCGCCATCGCGCTTGTTGCCAGCCAGCGTATCAGCCTGGATCGCGGCACCGATGGCCACCACTTGATCCGGGTCGATTTCAGTCAGAGGCTGACGACCGAAGGCTTCGGCAACGGCTTCGCGAACACGCGGAACGCGAGTCGAACCGCCGACCATGACCACGGCGTGCACGTCTTCCAGCTCGACACCGGAGTCACGAACGGCGCGACGGCAGGCTTTCAGGCTACGAGCGACCATCGGCTCAATCAGCGCATCGAATGCTTCGCGGGTCAGCTGTGCTTTCCAGTCGCCATAGGCCACTTCAACGCTGGCCGCATCGGTCAGGGCTTCTTTGGCCGCACAAGCAGTTTGCAGCAGATTGCGTTGTGCGCCCGGGTCGAGATCGGCGGACAGACCAGCGCTCTCGATGATCCAGCCAGCAATCGCGTGATCGAAGTCATCGCCACCCAGCGCGCTGTCGCCGCCGGTTGCCAGCACTTCGAAAACGCCGCCAGTCAGACGCAGAATGGAAATATCGAAGGTGCCGCCGCCCAAGTCATAAATCGCCACCAGGCCTTCGGCGTGTTGATCCAGACCATAAGCCACGGCGGCTGCGGTCGGCTCGTTGAGCAGACGCAGCACGTTCAGACCGGCGAGTTTCGCCGCATCCTTGGTGGCTTGGCGCTGAGCATCATCGAAGTACGCCGGAACGGTAATTACCGCGCCAACCAGCTCGCCACCCAAGGTCGCTTCAGCGCGTTGACGCAGCACCTTGAGGATGTCGGCGGAGACTTCGACCGGGCTTTTCGGGCCTTGCACGGTGTCGATGAACGGCATGTGCGATTCGCCACCGACAAAGCGGTATGGCAGTTGTTCGCCCAATTGCTTGACGTCGGACAGACCACGACCCATCAAGCGCTTGACCGACAGCACGGTGTTCAAAGGATCGGAAGCGGCGGCCAGCTTGGCCGACTCGCCGACTTCGATATGATCGGCGTGGTAACGCACGGCGGACGGCAGGATGACCTGCCCGTTTGCGTCAGCCAGCGGCTCGGAAAGACCACTGCGCAACGCAGCGACCAGCGAATTGGTAGTGCCCAAGTCGATCCCCACAGCCAGACGACGCTGGTGCGGTTGAGGACTTTGGCCGGGTTCGGCGATCTGCAGTAGGGCCATCGTGATCAGGACTTATCTGTATATCAGGCGTGCGACCGGAGCGGCACTGGGTTAATCGTCGAGGCGCTCTTCTAACTGGCGCACTTCGTAGGTGAGCTTGTCGAGAAACTGCATGCGCCGCATCAGGCGTTCGGCCTGTTCGCGTTGCGCCGCGTCATCCCAGCAAGCTGCGAAACTTTCGTTGAGTTCTTCCTGAGCCACCTTCAAGCGCCGCTTGAAAACGGCGACGCCGTCGAGGTCGGCACTGTCCTGGAGGTCTTCAAGTTCTTCGCGCCATTGCATCTGCTGCAGAAGAAACTCGGGGTCGTGGACCGTGACTTCCATCGGCACTTCATGCCCGCTGATGGTCAGCAGGTAGCGTGCGCGCTGGGCCGGACTCTTGAGCGTCTGATAGGCGTCGTTGAGCCGCGCAGACTGCTCGAGTGCCGACCGCTGCTCACGCTCGGAAGCGTCGGCAAAGCGGTCAGGATGAACGCCGCGCGCCAACTCACGATAGCGCGTGGCCAACTGCTCGAGATCCAGACGGAAACCCGGTTGCAGCTCGAATAAAGCGAAATGACAAGGAATACCCACGACAAGCCTCAGATGTTGAAGCTTTCGCCGCAGCCACATTCACCGCGTACGTTGGGGTTGTTGAACTTGAAGCCTTCGTTCAACCCTTCCTTGACGAAATCGAGTTCGGTGCCGTCCAGGTAGGCCAGGCTTTTGGGGTCGATGATCACTTTTTCGCCGTGACTTTCGAACACCTGATCCTCTGCAACCACCTCGTCGACAAACTCCAGCACGTAGGCAAGGCCGGAACAGCCTGTGGTGCGAACACCCAGACGAATCCCTTCACCTTTGCCGCGCCCGTCGAGGGAGCGCCGCACGTGTCGAGCAGCCGCTTCTGTCATGCTGATAGCCATCGGTGACTCCTTACTCGTCGCCAAATCCAGAAAGTCAGATCAAGCCTTTCTTCTGCTTGTAATCGCGAACAGCCGCTTTGATAGCGTCTTCAGCCAGTACCGAGCAGTGAATCTTCACTGGCGGCAGGGCCAGTTCTTCGGCCAGCTGGGTGTTCTTGATGGTTTCGGCTTCGTCCAGGGTCTTGCCCTTCATCCACTCGGTGGCGAGGGAGCTGGAAGCGATGGCCGAACCGCAACCGTAGGTCTTGAACTTGGCGTCTTCGATAACGCCCTGATCGTTGACCTTGATTTGCAGACGCATCACGTCGCCGCACGCCGGAGCGCCGACCATGCCGGTGCCGACATCAGGATCTTCCGCGTTCATCT
This sequence comes from Pseudomonas sp. rhizo66, assembly GCF_031931925.1. Classification (NCBI taxonomy): domain Bacteria; kingdom Pseudomonadati; phylum Pseudomonadota; class Gammaproteobacteria; order Pseudomonadales; family Pseudomonadaceae; genus Pseudomonas; species Pseudomonas sp. rhizo66. The sequence goes on along the minus strand of NZ_JAUJWZ010000007.1, from coordinate 193,139 downwards.
TGCCGACGTTGCGCGGGTTTTCGTAGTGGTCGATGACCTTTTCGCTGTAAGCCATGATTCTAATCCTCACTCATCAGGGCCGCTCTTGCGACCCTGCAACTGCGCTGCGTAAACCGCCGCGTCGCTACAGGATCTGTATCTGGCGGCTTCTATATTTAGTGTGCCGCCCACTCGATTTTCGAGATATCGACGCCGTCTTTGTACATGTCCCACAGCGGCGACAAAGCGCGCAGCTTGGTAACGGCCTCGCAGACTTTCTGCGCGGCGTAGTCGATTTCTTCTTCAGTGGTGAATCGGCCGAAGGTGAAGCGGATCGAGCTGTGTGCCAGCTCGTCGTTGCGGCCCAGGGCGCGCAGTACGTACGACGGCTCCAACGATGCCGAGGTGCAGGCCGAACCGGACGATACCGCCAGATCCTTGAGCGCCATGATCAGCGACTCGCCTTCAACGTAGTTGAAGCTCAGGTTCAGGTTGTGCGGAACGCGGGCGGTCAGGCTGCCGTTGACGTACAGCTCTTCCAGATGCTCGACCTGTTTGTAGAAACGGTCGCTCAAGGCTTTGATACGGACGTTCTCTGCAGCCATGTCTTCCTTGGCTACGCGGAACGCTTCACCCATGCCGACGATCTGGTGGGTCGCCAGGGTGCCGGAACGCATGCCACGCTCGTGACCGCCGCCGTGCATGGTCGCTTCGATGCGCACACGCGGCTTGCGGCTGACGTACAGCGCGCCGATGCCTTTAGGGCCGTAGGTTTTGTGGGCGGAGAACGACATCATGTCGACTTTCAGCTTCTGCAGGTCGATTTCGACCTTGCCAGTGGACTGAGCGGCGTCGACGTGGAACAGAACGCCCTTGGCGCGCAGCATTTCGCCGATCGCGGCGATGTCGTTGATGGTGCCGATTTCGTTGTTCACGTGCATTACGGAGACCAGAATGGTGTCTTCGCGCAGTGCAGCTTCAATCATGGCCGGGGTGATCAGACCGTCTTCGGTCGGCTCGAGGTAAGTAACCTCGAAACCTTCACGCTCCAGTTGGCGCATGGTGTCGAGGACAGCCTTGTGCTCGATCTTGGAGGTGATCAGGTGCTTGCCCTTGGAGCCGTAGAAATGTGCCGCACCCTTGATTGCCAGGTTGTCGGACTCGGTGGCACCGGAAGTCCAGACGATTTCACGCGGGTCGGCGTTGACCAGATCGGCCACCTGACGACGGGCGTTTTCAACGGACTCTTCAGCCTTCCAGCCGAACACGTGGGAACGGGACGCCGGGTTACCGAAGTTTCCGTCGACCAGCAGGCATTCACTCATTTTTTGCGCAACACGCGGATCAACCGGGGTGGTCGCAGAGTAATCAAGGTAAATCGGCAATTTCATGGACTATCTCCTAAATCAGGGCTGGCGTGCCGCTAGCTCTTTGGCTGTCATTCGACGGCGGACGCTTCAATCTTGTCCAGGCGTGGCGCCTTGCTGTTGCAACGACGCTGGTCCTGACGCTGGGCTACTTCTTGCACCTCACGGCGAGTCACAAGATCAGCCAAGCTGATACCACTTAGAAATTCGTGAATCTGCAGGCTCAAATCGCACCACAGATGATGGGTCAGGCACGTGTCGCCGGAATGGCAATCGCCCTGGCCCTGGCATTTGGTGGCATCAACCGATTCGTTTACCGCATCGATCACCTGAGCGACCTGGATGCCCTGCATGTCGCGGGACAACTGGTAGCCACCACCCGGGCCGCGGACGCTGGAAACCAGGTTGCTGCGGCGCAGCTTGGCGAACAGCTGTTCGAGGTAGGACAGGGAGATGCCTTGGCGCTCGGAGATATCGGCCAGGGACACGGGCCCGTGCTGCGCGTGCAACGCCAGGTCAAGCATGGCGGTCACGGCGTATCGGCCTTTTGTAGTCAGTCGCATGGACAGTTACCACGGAGTTCAGAATGGGGCGAGTATGCAATTCCCGAGTATTTAAGTCAACTTTAAGACCTAGTACTTTAGTCAGGTTTACCCGCAAAAGAGCGCGCGAATGATAGCAGGGTCTGCGGCTTAATGGCACACCGGCTGGCGCAAGCCTTTCTAGGAGCTGCCGCAGGCTGCGATCTTTTGATTTTGCTCTTTAGAAGATCAAGGGATCGCAGCCTTCGGCAGCTCCTACAGGGGGCTCTAGCTGGCCTTGGACTCGTCTTTGCCTTTGACGCAGGCGAAGTCTTCTTCACGCAGCTCAGGCAGATCTTTCGCACAGTAATTGCTGCCCAGATCCTTCAGAGCGCCGCACATCCCCTCCAGCCGCCCGTCCACCGCTTGCAAGTGATCGAGCAACTGACCAATGGCGCGCGCCACCGGATCAGGCATGTCTTCGCTGACGCCGTAGGCATCGAAGCCGATCTTCTCGGCCATGGCCTTGCGCTTGGCGTCCTGCTCTTCGTCGGATTTGACGATGATGCGCCCCGGAATACCGACAACAGTGGCGCCCGGCGGCACTTCTTTGGTCACCACGGCGTTGGAACCAACCTTGGCGCCGGCGCCGACCGTGAACGGGCCAAGCACCTTGGCGCCCGCCCCCACGACCACACCGTCACCCAGCGTCGGATGACGCTTGCCTTTGTTCCAACTGGTGCCACCCAGGGTCACACCCTGATAAATGGTCACGTCATCGCCAATCTCGGCGGTCTCACCGATGACAATGCCCATGCCATGGTCGATAAAGAAACGACGACCGACCTTGGCCCCCGGATGAATCTCGATCCCGGTCAACCAGCGACCGAAATTCGACACCAGCCGCGCCAGCCATTTCAGCTCGTTGCGCCACAGCATGCCGGCCAATCGATGAATCCAGATCGCATGCATGCCGGGGTAGCAGGTCAGGACTTCAAAAGCGTTACGCGCCGCCGGGTCTCGATGGAATACGCTCTGGATATCTTCACGCAAACGCTCAAACATCATTTAGTCCTTCCGCTTAAGAAGCTCACCACGGGCCGCTTTCTGGGTTTCCGTGAGGATGCCACGCAAAATATTCATTTCCGCCCGGCTGACCGAGCTGCGTCCGTACAACCGGCGCAGGCGCGCCATCAAGTGCCGCGGCTTTTCCGGATCGAGGAATTCGATGGCGACCAGCGTCTGCTCCAGATGCTCATAGAATCGCTCCAGCTCATCCATGGTCGCCAGCTCGGCACTTTTCACCGAAGCCACTTCTTCTTTCTCGATCTTGCTCGGCTGACCTTGGGCGGCCAGCCAGGCCATGCGCACTTCGTAGCTCAACACCTGCACCGCCGCGCCAAGGTTCAGCGAACTGAACTCAGGGTCGGAAGGGATGTGCACGTGAAAGTGACATCGCTGCAGCTCCTCATTGGTCAGGCCGGAATCTTCACGACCGAACACCAGGGCGATTTCAGCGCCCTGCCCGGCTTCCTCGACCACTTTGGTGCCGCACTCGCGCGGATCCAGCAGCGGCCAGGGAATACGCCGGTCACGGGCGCTGGTGCCAAGCACCAGATTGCAGCCGACCAAGGCGTCTTCCAAAGTGGCGACGACTTGCGCATTTTCAAGGATGTCACCGGCACCGGAAGCACGAGCGTCGGCTTCGTGATGCGGGAAGACCCGCGGTTCGACCAGCACCAATCGCGACAGACCCATGTTTTTCATGGCGCGCGCGGCCCCGCCGATGTTGCCGGGGTGGCTGGTATTGACCAGGACGACACGAATGTTCTGCAGCAAGGGAGGCGCTCTCGGACACAGGAAAGGGGTGCAAATCTTACAGAACAGCCTACCGTTAAGCTATGAAAGCGAACAGCGTCCTTCACCTGAAGAAAAGTTCTGATAGAATGCGCGGCTTTCTTTAACAACCTTAGGTGACACATCCATGCAGCCCATGCTGAATATCGCGCTGCGCGCCGCCCGCAGCGCCAGTGAACTGATCTTCCGCTCCATCGAGCGCCTGGATACCATCAAGGTCGACGAAAAAGACGCCAAGGATTATGTATCCGAGGTCGATCGCGCCGCTGAACAGAAAATCATCGATGCCCTGCGCAAGGCTTACCCGAATCACTCGATCCAGGGTGAAGAGACTGGCCTGCACGCCGGCACCGGCATCGAAGGCGAAGAGTACCTGTGGATCATCGATCCACTGGACGGCACCACCAACTTCCTGCGTGGCATTCCGCACTTCGCTGTCAGCATTGCCTGTAAGTACCGTGGCCGCCTGGAACACGCAGTGGTTCTGGACCCGGTTCGCCAGGAAGAATTCACCGCCAGCCGTGGTCGCGGCGCTCAACTGAACGGTCGCCGTCTGCGCGTCAGCGGTCGCACCAGCCTCGACGGCGCTCTGCTGGGTACTGGCTTCCCGTTCCGTGACGACCAGATGGACAACCTCGACAACTACCTGGGCATGTTCCGCGCCCTGGTTGGCCAGACCGCCGGCATCCGCCGCGCCGGTTCCGCCAGCCTGGACCTGGCTTACGTCGCTGCCGGTCGTTTCGACGCGTTCTGGGAATCGGGCCTGTCCGAGTGGGACATGGCTGCAGGCGCCCTGCTGATTCAAGAGGCCGGCGGCCTGGTGAGCGACTTCACCGGCGGTCACGACTTCCTTGAAAAAGGCCACATCGTTGCCGGCAACACCAAATGCTTCAAGGCAGTTCTGACGGCAATCCAGCCGCACCTGCCGGCTTCGCTGAAGCGCTAAGCTTTTCGCGAAACGCAAAAAGCACCCTTCGGGGTGCTTTTTTTATGCCTGGAATTCGATCTTCAGATCACCAAAATCTTCATGTGGGAGCGAGCCTGCTCGCGAATGCGGTATGCCAGCCGACATCAATGTTGACTGTCAGAATGCATTCGCGAGCGGGCTCGCCCCCCACAAGGGATCACGGCACAGCCAGAAATGGCGGGCACAAAAAAAGCACCCCGCAGGGTGCTTCTTGTTAAAACAGTCAGACCTTACTGAGCCGGCTCATTCTGCGACAGAATCAGCTTGCCTTCCTTGTCGACCGGAATCTGATTGCCCGGATCGCGATCCATCCGCACTTTGCCTTCCTTGCCATCGAGCGAGTAACGCACGTCGTACCCGACAACCTTGTCACTGATGTCATTAACCGTATTACAACGGGTTTGCGTGGTGGTGTAGGTGTCACGCTCTTGCATGCCTTCCTGCACCTTGTTGCCCGCATAACCGCCACCGACCGCACCGGCCACCGTGGCAATTTTCTTGCCGGTGCCGCCGCCAATCTGATTACCCAGCAAACCACCTGCCAGCGCACCGACAACGGTACCGGCAATCTGGTGTTGATCTTTTACCGGTGCCTGACGCGTCACTGTCACGTCCTTGCACACTTCACGTGGAGTCTTGATCTGTGTTTTAACCGGTTCGACGGCCAATACTTGCGCATACTCAGGGCCGCTTTTAACCAGGCTGTAGGTGGCAACAGCACCCCCGGCAGTCACACCGACAGCACCCAATACCGCACCAACCAGCAACGACTTGTTCACATGAACCTCCTGACCATCACATGCGGGACGCGCCCGCGCTTCTCCCAGCCTTGGAGCATAAAAAAAGGCGCGAGTTCAACTCGCGCCTTTCTTGGGCTGACAGCCGGGAAAACGATGGCCGTTATGGACGGTCGTCGACTTCCTTCTCGGTGTTCGCCGGAGGAATCAGATCCTCGGTGCTCAGGTTCAGCCAGATCAGCACCACGTTAGCGATGTAGATCGACGAGTAAGTACCCGCCAGAACACCAATAAACAGCGCGATCGAGAAGCCGAACAGGTTATCGCCACCGAAGAACAGCAGCGCTGCGATCGCCAGCAAGGTGGAGATCGACGTCGCCATGGTGCGCAGCAGGGTCTGCGTGGTCGAGATGTTGATGTTCTCGATCAGCGTTGCCTTGCGCAGCACACGGAAGTTCTCACGAACCCGGTCGAATACCACGATGGTGTCGTTCAGCGAGTAACCGATGATCGCCAGCACCGCCGCCAGTACGGTCAGATCGAAGGTGATCTGGAAGAACGACAGGATACCAATGGTCACGATCACGTCGTGAATCAGCGAAACGATGGCGCCGACCGCAAACTTCCACTGAAAGCGGAAAGCCAGGTAGATCAGGATGCCGCCGAGCGCCAGCAGCATGCCGAGGCCGCCCTGGTCGCGCAGCTCTTCACCGACCTGCGGGCCGACGAACTCGACACGCTTGACCGTCGCCGGGTTGTCGCCGCCAAGCTTCTGCAGCGCCTCCGCGACCTGATGGCCCAACTGCGGGTCTTCACCCGGCATGCGCACCAGCAGATCGGTGGTTGCACCAAAGCTCTGCACGATGGCTTCGTGGTAACCCGAAGTCACCAGCTCTTCACGCACCTTGGTCACATCGGCCGGACGCTCGTAGGTCAGCTCGATGAGCGTACCGCCGGTGAAGTCCAGACCCCAGTTCATACCCTTGGTCACGACACTGAATATAGCCAGCAACGTGAGAAACACTGTGACGCCGAACGCGAAGTTGCGAACGCCCATGAAGTTGATTGTACGTAACATGGCAGCCCCTTAAATCCACAACTTCTTGAAGTCACGTCCGCCGAAGATCAGGTTGACCATTGCGCGGGTCACCATGATGGCCGTGAACATCGAGGTAAAGATCCCGAGGGACATGGTCACTGCGAAACCTTTGACCGGGCCGGTGCCCATGGCAAAGAGAATCCCGCCGACCAACAACGTGGTCAGGTTGGCGTCGAGAATCGCGGTGAATGCCCGGCCGAAGCCTTCGTTGATTGCGCGCTGCACGGTCATGCCGGCGGCGATCTCTTCACGGATCCGCGAGAAGATCAGCACGTTGGCGTCGACCGCCATACCCATGGTCAGCACGATACCGGCGATACCCGGCAGGGTCAGCGTTGCCCCCAGCAGCGACATCAGGGCCAGCAGCAACACCATGTTCACCGCCAGTGCGACGGTGGCGATGATGCCGAAGAAGCGGTAGATGGCGATGATGAACAGCGACACGAACAGCATGCCCCACAGCGACGCATCGATACCTTTGGTGATGTTGTCAGCACCCAGGCTCGGGCCGATGGTGCGCTCTTCAGCGAAGTACATCGGAGCAGCCAGACCACCGGCACGCAGCAGCAGCGCCAGTTCGGACGATTCGCCCTGACCGTTCAGGCCAGTGATGCGGAACTGAGCACCCAGCGGCGACTGAATGGTCGCCAGGCTGATGATCTTCTTCTCTTCTTTGAACGTTTGAACGGCAACGTCTTTCTCGACGCCATCAACCACTTGCTTGGTGTAAGTGGTGACCGGACGCTGCTCGATGAAGATCACCGCCATGCTGCGACCGACGTTCGAACGGGTCGCGCGGCTCATCAGCTCGCCGCCGTGACCATCCAGACGGATGTTCACTTCAGGTGTGCCGTGCTCGCCGAAACCGGCCTTGGCGTCGGTAACCTGGTCACCGGTGATGATCAAGCCACGCTCGATCTGCGCTGGCGGACGATTGCCCTCACGGAACTCGAAGGTTTCGGAAGTGGCTTTCGAAGCGCCAGGCTCTGCAGCCAGACGGAATTCAAGGTTGGCCGTCTTGCCGAGAATACGCTTGGCTTCGGCAGTGTCCTGCACGCCCGGCAGCTCAACCACGATGCGGTTGGCGCCCTGACGCTGAACGATCGGTTCGGCAACACCCAGCTCGTTGACGCGGTTACGTACCGTGGTCAAGTTCTGCTTGATGGAGTATTCACGGATTTCCGCCAGCTTGGCCGGGGTCATCGCCAGACGCAGCACCGGTTGACCGTTGAGGTCGGCCGGAACAATGTCGAAATCGTTGAAATTCTTGCGGATCAGTGCACGGGCCTGTTCGCGGGAGTCTTCATCGCTGAAGCCCAACTGAATGGCACCGCCCAGTTGCGGCAGACTGCGATAGCGCAGCTTCTCTTTGCGCAGCAGGCTCTTGACGTCGCCTTCGTAGACTTTCAGGCGTGCATCGAGGGCTTTGTCCATGTCCACTTCCAGCAGGAAGTGCACACCACCGGACAAGTCCAGACCCAGCTTCATCGGGTGCGCGCCCAGATTGCGCAGCCATTGCGGGGTGGTCTGTGCCAGGTTCAGCGCGACGACGTAGTCATCACCCAATGCCTTGCGCACAACGTCTTTGGCCGGCAACTGATCTTCAGCCTTGCTCAGACGGATCAGACCGCCCTTGCCGTTGGCGGCCAGCGTGGCTGCCTTGACGTTGATCCCGGACTCTTTAAGCGCGGTGCTTACGCGATCCAGATCGGCCTGATTGACCTGCAGGGCCGTGCTGGCGCCGCTGATCTGAATGGCCGGGTCATCGGGGTATAGATTGGGAGCGGAATAAATCAGACCGATCGCCAGCACCGCCAGGATCAGAATGTATTTCCACAGAGGATATTTGTTCAGCATCACGCCGCCCGTTATGAACGCGGGGCGCCTTGCGCGCCCCGTCGATTGAGTAGAAGTTGGAACCTTAGATCGCTTTCAGCGTGCCTTTTGGCAGCGTGGCGGCGATGGCGCCTTTCTGGAACTTCATTTCCACGGTGTCGGAAACTTCCAGAACCACGAAGTCATCGGCCACTTTGGTGATCTTGCCGGCGATGCCGCCGGTGGTGACCACTTCGTCGCCCTTCTGCAGGCTGCTCAGCAGGTTCTTCTGCTCTTTGGCGCGCTTGGCCTGTGGACGCCAGATCATCAGGTAGAAGATGACCAGGAAGCCGACCAGGAAAATCCACTCGAAACCGCCGCCCATTGGGCCGGCAGCAGCCGGTGCAGCCGCGTCAGCCATGGCGTTAGAGATAAAAAAGCTCATTTAGCACTCCAGTTGCAAATGTTGAATCTTGGGGTCAGAAAACTCAGTCCAAAGGCGGAACGGGGAGCCCGCGTTTGGCGTAGAAGGCATCGACAAAGGCGGCCAATGTACCCTGTTGAATAGCCTCGCGCAAACCAGCCATCAGCACCTGATAATGGCGCAAGTTATGGATGGTATTGAGCATGCTTCCCAGCATTTCGCCGCACTTGTCCAGGTGATGCAGATAAGCGCGGGAGAAGTTCTGGCAGGTATAGCAATCGCAGGTCGGATCCAGCGGCGATTCATCATGGCGATGGAACGCGTTACGGATCTTCAGCACGCCTGTATCAATGAACAGATGCCCATTGCGGGCATTACGGGTTGGCATCACGCAATCGAACATGTCCACACCGCGGCGCACACCCTCAACCAGATCTTCCGGTTTGCCAACGCCCATAAGGTAACGAGGTTTGTCAGCCGGCATCATGCCCGGCAGATAATCCAGGACTTTGATCATCTCGTGCTTAGGCTCGCCTACCGACAGACCGCCGATAGCGAGGCCATCGAAGCCGATCTTGTCGAGGCCTTCGAGCGAACGCATGCGCAGATCCTGGTGCATGCCGCCCTGCACGATGCCGAACAACGCTGCGGTGTTGTCACCGTGAGCATTTTTCGAACGCTGAGCCCAGCGCAGCGACAATTCCATCGATACGCGCGCGACGTCTTCGTCAGCCGGATATGGCGTGCATTCGTCGAAGATCATCACGATGTCAGAGCCGAGATCGCGCTGCACCTGCATCGATTCTTCCGGGCCCATGAACACTTTGGCGCCGTCGACCGGAGAGGCGAAGGTCACGCCCTCCTCCTTGATCTTGCGCATCGCGCCGAGGCTGAACACCTGAAAACCACCGGAGTCGGTGAGGATCGGGCCTTTCCACTGCATGAAATCGTGCAGGTCGCCGTGTTCCTTGATCACTTGGGTGCCAGGGCGCAGCCACAGGTGGAAGGTGTTGCCCAGAATGATTTCTGCGCCAGTGGCAACGATGTCACGCGGCAACATGCCCTTGACCGTGCCGTAGGTACCCACCGGCATGAACGCCGGGGTCTCGACGGTGCCACGCGGGAAGGTCAGACGACCGCGACGGGCCTTGCCATCGGTGGCAAGGAGCTCAAAGGACATTCGACATTCGCGACTCATTCTGTTTCCTCTGGGCCTGTGTCTTTAGGGGCCGTCGGTGCGGGATTGCGGGTGATGAACATGGCATCACCGTAGCTGAAAAAGCGGTAACCGTTGTCGACGGCAGCCTTGTAGGCCGCCATGGTTTCGGGATAACCGGCAAACGCCGAAACCAGCATCAGCAGCGTGGATTCCGGCAAATGGAAATTGGTCACCAGGGCGTCGACCACATGGAACGGCCGGCCCGGGTAGATAAAGATGTCGGTGTCGCCGCTGAACGGCTTGAGCACACCATCGCGCGCCGCACTTTCCAGCGAACGCACACTGGTGGTGCCGACCGCAATCACTCGACCACCGCGCGCACGGCACGCTGCGACTGCATCGACCACGTCCTGGCCGACTTCCAGCCACTCGGTGTGCATGTGGTGATCTTCAAGCTTCTCGACGCGCACCGGCTGGAACGTCCCCGCGCCCACGTGCAACGTGACAAACGCGGTCTCGACGCCCTTGGCGGCAATCGCTTCCATCAGCGACTGATCGAAATGCAGCCCGGCGGTCGGCGCCGCCACCGCGCCCAGACGCTCGGCGTACACGGTCTGATAACGCTCGCGATCCGAGCCTTCGTCCGGGCGGTCTATATAAGGAGGCAACGGCATGTGCCCGACGCGATCGAGCAGCGGCAACACTTCTTCATCAAAGCCCAGCTCGAACAACGCGTCATGACGCGCGAGCATCTCGGCTTCGCCACCGCCGTCGATGAGAATCTTCGAACCCGGCTTCGGCGACTTGCTGGAACGCACATGGGCCAGCACGCGGTGCGAATCGAGCACCCGCTCAACGAGGATTTCCAGCTTGCCGCCCGAGGCTTTCTGCCCGAACAGCCGCGCCGGAATCACCCGGGTATTGTTGAACACCATCAAATCGCCCGGGCGCAAATGCTCAAGCAAATCAGTGAATTGACGGTGTGCGAGGGCGCCGCTCGGCCCGTCAAGGGTCAGCAGGCGACTACCGCGACGCTCGGCCAAAGGGTGGCGGGCGATCAGCGAATCAGGGAGCTCGAAAGTAAAGTCAGCAACGCGCATGATGGGGTTCGTCTAGCAGGGCCGGAAAGTCTAGCGGAAATATCGAAAATTCTCTATGTACCTGATTGACCGACGGTAATCTCATCTCTATACTTCGCCGCCATTGAGCCCTGATGGCGGAATTGGTAGACGCGGCGGATTCAAAATCCGTTTTCGAAAGGAGTGGGAGTTCGAGTCTCCCTCGGGGCACCACATAGCAGTATCTGAGAGTCTCTACCAGCCTCTCAGACCCAGAGAAACCGGCCACTTGGCCGGTTTTTTTGTGCCTGTCTGTCTACCGCTGCCTCCCCTTATTCGTTGTATCCCTGTATCCCTGCTTGTATCCTGAGAAAAATACCGAACTTTGGGATACAAGGATGAAGCGCGCAGACATCAAGCGCCGACCTCTCGCCGACACGACACTTGCGGGATTGGAGCCGGAATCAAAGGAATACAGGGAGCTGGACGGAAACGGCCTCTACTTCAGGGTTAAGCCTGATGGTGGCAAATCCTGGCAGCTCCGCTACAAACGTCCGGCGGGCAATTGGGCTTGGATGGGGCTAGGGGGTTACCCAGAAGTAAGTGGTGCGTTGGCACGGGAAAAAGCTGCTGAACTGCGCAAGGTCGTAAGTAGCGGGGCCGATCCTCTCGAACAGAAGCGCTCTGCCAAAGCGGCGATTGATGCTGCCAAGACCCGGACTTTCCGAGCCGCAGCTGAAGCTTGGCTCAAGGCCAAGGAAGAAAAGGGACTCGCCCCGTCCACGCTTAACAAAATCCGCACCTACCTCGACAAGGACATACTCCCAGCGCTGGGAGATAAGCCCCTTGACGAAATCACTCGTACTGACTGTGCAGAACTCCAAGCATCTCTCGAAGCCCGGGATGCACACAACGTGGCAGAGAAATGCCGCACGTGGATCAATCAGATATTCGGACGAGCCATCGGTCTAGGCCTCACGGAAAACGATCCAGGTAGCCGTCTACGAGATATTGCAGCTCAAGCCCCGAAAACCCAGCAGCATCCGCATTTGCTGGAGCCTGAGTTGGCAGAGTTCCTCCAAGCACTCAAAAATACCCCAAGCAGGCTGACGGCTCGAACTGCGGCATGGCTCTGCATCTGGACCGCATCCAGACCTGGCATGGTCCGGTTAGCTGAGTGGAAAGAGTTCGACCTTGACAGAGCAATATGGACGACGCCTGCCGCCAAGATGAAAATGCGCAGGGACTTTGTGTGCCCACTCCCTAGGCAAGCTCTTTCCGCACTCAAAGAGCTCCATTGCCTTACCGGCCGCAGTCGCTGGCTATTCCCTGGAGTTGGCGCTAAGAATCCAACGATCAGTGAAAACACCATCAACAAGGTCTTCGCGACGATTGGTTACAAAGGCCGGTTGGTTGGTCATGGGACTCGTCACACAGCAAGCACCCTACTCAGGGAACACGGATGGCCGAAAGAGCATGTCGAAGCGCAGCTTGCTCACAAAGAAGAGGGAATATCAGGGGTATACAACAAGGCCCAATACTTTGAGCACAGGGTGAAAATGATGCAGTGGTATGCAGATCACCTTGATGCGTTAGCAAGCGAAAAGGTGATCAAAGGACACTTTGGAAAAGCGGTATGAATGCATCTATCCATACCACCCTCAAAATCCATGTAACGAGTGTTACTCGTGTAACGCCGCCGGCCAAACGCCCGGATTCATTGGCTTTCAACCCCGTTACACTCCAGCACGCCATTCCGTACACTCGATGTAACGCACACCGATTGTGTAACGCCACATCAAGCCTATTGCCGGCTGCGGGCCGACATTCACACTTGACCATGGCGCCAATCTCGCTGGCTACGCCTCCTACTCGCAGGGCGTGGGACAACGCAACGCACTTCGAGAGCCATTGGCATGATTGATACCCACCCAATCTTGCACTCGGCGCTAACCGCTGGCTTGATTCAATATCTCTCAGAACAGCCGCTCTACGAGTTCTGCAATGAACAGATTACTGACGCTTGCGAGCTTATCAATCAGTGCTGTATTCGCATTCAGACCGGCGATATCAGCAGCGATCAGAGCAGCATGTGCATCCAGACAACGTTGCATGAGGAGGCTATTTTTCAGTACGCCTCAACCGACAAAAAAAACCGTCTTGCACATTGGGTTCGCCAATACAGCAGGTGCCATTCAGCCTCGGAACGCGAGGCATATGCAGCCTACGTCATGGCCTGCGCAGTAAAAGCGCTGAGCGTCTTAGCTGATTGGATGCGCTCCACCGAACAAGAGGCTTGGTCACATGTTGCCGAGCCGCCGACGGATTGGCCGTGGGATCTTTATTGTCAGGTTGTGGAAAGACAGGTCGATCCTAACGAACGTATAGAAGTACTGGACCAGTACGTGCTGTTTCTGGAGCCCATAACGTCCCTACCCTGCTTGATCAGTGACGAGCTGACCCCTATCGCTTACAGAGCAATCGAGAAGGCTATCCGCACTAAGGGCGGCATCATCAGCGGATTGGAGCGCAAAGAAGAAATCGGCGCACGGGATACAGCAATTATTAGGCAAGGCCGACACTACGTGTCTAGCGGAATGTCACGGCGAAACGTGACCACGGCGGTGCATGCCTGGCTTGAACGGGAGGTAGCTAAACCACTCCAACAGCGCGCCAAGTGGGTTACACCGGAAACCGAAAAAGCTCTAACCCGCAAAAGCGTAGAGGAGATCCTCAAGCGCAATTTTGTGGTGTGACCGAAATTTCAATGTCATTTCAAATGGAAGTGAACTGCTCACAGCAGAGTCGCTTCTAGATCATTGCTCTCAGTCCTAACCTGTTGAGAGCAAGACCTATGAAAGCTTCTAACACCGATCTTTTCCGCGCCAACACTACGACTCACAGCCCACTTTTCGATGCCACTTCAACTTTGATCCGCATGCCCGAAGTTGAGGGCATCGTGGGCATGAAACGTTCGACCATCTACAAACTAATGCAGCGCACCGACTGCGGCTTTCCACAGCCCGTCAAACTGAGCAACAGCAACGCACGCGGTGCCCCTGTCGCCTGGGTTCTTGCCGAGGTTCAAGCGTGGGCACGGAGCCGCATTGAGGCGCGCGACCAGGTGGCTGCATGAGCCACAAAACTGCAAACAACGCCTTAATGCACCCCTTCTCCGTACTACGTCAGATCGGCTTTTCGCCTCGTGTTATGCAGCGTCTAGAACGCTACCGCAGCCAACAGGACAAGCAAGGTCGCGTTGTAAGCGTGCTCAGCTGGGCCGACGGCACCTGGTGCGCCCTCTCCCTCCACTGCGAAAAGATCGGGGCCGTAGTCGTCGACGAGGGTCAGCAAATCGATGCCTACGAAGACGCCCGCTCCATGCTCAGCGGCGGATTTCTGCCCCTTCTCTCCCTGCGCTGGGAAGCCCACGCCTGAAACGAAAACGCCTCCGGGGGCGATCCGGAGGCGTTGAGGTAAATCTACATGCACGAACAATTTATGCCGCACCTGAAAAAACCGCAAGCCATCAGCGCAGTTGCACTTTGGAAAAACGGACGTTACTCTCTGGCCGTCGCTGCAAATTCAGCGATTGGGCTTGGCGGCCCTTACAGTACAAGGCGCAACAGCGCCCCCATTACGATTGCAGGCGCTTTTTTTGTGCCCGCATTCCCGTGTTATGGCGGGTTGCGTAGGAGCACCCTCGGGTGCGCCGGTCTCCTTGTACGCCGGTCCGCCAATCCTGCGCAATCCGTCACCCTAATCTGCTTGGCGGCAGACGGTGGCGGTTCCTCAGTACAAGGAGCCTTCACAAATGCAACACGCCCTCAATCCGTCCAAAATTCGCGCCGCAGCACATCGTGCAATGGCTCTCGCCGCTTTACACGCCAACTCAAGCCTCGCTACACGCCTCTCCCGCTACAACGCTCACATGGCCAAAGCCCGCGCGCTCGAAACCGCAGGCGGTGCTCAATGAACAACGCCCTGAGTTTTGCCCTGCCCGAAGATCTGCTCTGCGTGAATCCGAGCGCAGAAGCCGGCGTGCCCATCGACGCCATCACCTGCGCGATTGACCGTGCTGACTCAGTGCTGACGCTGCTGGAGGATCACTTCGAGAACGAATCCTCGCGCCTTGCCAACCACGTCATCGCCGCCGTCCTCTGGGACGTGCGCGGCACCCTCGGCCTGATCAAAACACTGGCCATGCACGGTGACAACACTTCGGCCCCTGCGGTGCAGAAAGGCGGTGCCCTATGACCACCTCCACCACGCTGAGTCACGCCACCTTTTCCCGCGTTAACGCTACTGACCTCAAGCTGTTTCGCGTCAATGCCGGTGTGCCAGTCGAAGACGCACTGGAGATGGTGTCGTTGCTTCAACATCACGCGAACCAGCTCACTTTCGACGCGGCCATGAGTGACCAAGGCGAGCGTTTCAGTTGGCCCGCCTTGTACCTGGGCGAGATGGCCAAAGCGCTGATTGACGACATCAACGATGCGCTGTTTCTGCCGAGGGCAGACACATGAGCCAACGACCGAACAACGCTAAACGCCCGAGCTTTGCCGACGTGAAAGCCGCCGCGCTGAAAGACATTGATCGTGTCTTGTCGCATTGGCTGCCCAACGGCAAGCGCGTGGACGGCGGCAAGGAATACACCGCTCCGAATCCAACCCGCAGCGACAAGCGCGCCGGTTCGCTCAAGGTCAATTTGAGCAAGGGCACCTGGGCAGATTTTGCCACCGGCGACAAAGGCGGCGACCTGATCGATCTGATGCGCTATCTGGACGGCGGCACCGACGTTGAGGCCTGCCACAAACTGGCGGCTTGGCTGAACGTTGCACCCGGCGCCGCCAAGATCGAGGCTGCCCTGAGTAAGCCCAAGGCAGCAACATGGAATGCGATCCAACCGATCCCGACCGAGGCCATGAACAAGTGTCCGGCCAAGCACCGTGATCACGGTGTGCCGTCCAAGGTCTGGATCTACCGTGACGCGCAAGGTCAGCCGCTCATGGCGCTGTATCGCTTCGACCTCGGCCCGGATGAAGACGGCCAGCCAAAGAAGGTATTTGCGCCCCTGACATGGTGTCAGCGCGCCGATAGCCAAACCAAACAATGGCGCTGGCAGGGTCTGCCGGATCCGCGTCCGCTGCTGCGCCTAGATGAACTGGCCCAGCGCGCTGACGCAGCGGTGGTTCTGTGCGAAGGCGAGAAAGCGGCCGATGCCGCCGCCGAGCTGTTGCCGACCTACGTCGCCACCTGCTGGCCGAATGGCTCAAACTCCTGGCACAAAGCCGACCTGACGCCGCTCAAGGGACGCGACGTGGTGTTGTGGTCGGACAACGACGACAGCGGTAAAGCCTGCATGGCTACCGTTGCCGAAAAGCTGCGCGAAATCGGCGCCGCTTCGGTCCGGGTCATCGCGCTGGAGGTGTTCAAACGCAAGCCGACGCTGAAGAACGACCGCGCCGCATTTGCCAAGGGTGGTCAATGGGATGACGGCGACGATGCCGCCGATGCACTCGGCAAAGGCTGGACCGCTGCGCACTTCGTAGAGCTGGAAAGCAGCGGCGAGCTGTTCGGCATGATCGAGCAAAGGGCGGTTGCTACTGCGGTAGAACCCGAACCGGAACCGAAGCCTAAAGCAGCAGCCAAGCGCTCGGCCAAATCGAAAAATGACTTGATGCCCGGTGGTTTTCGCCTGACGCCCGAAGGTGTGTTTTATGCCGGCGACGACGGCGAAGCGCGCCCGGTGTGTTCGCCGCTGGCAATCCTTGCGCGTACCCGTGACGAGAAGGGCCACAACTGGGGCTTGCTGGTCGAGTTCGATGACCCCGACGGCACCAAGAAACGCTGGAACATCCCGGCACGCACGATGACCGGCGACTTTGGCAAAGACGTGCTCGGCCCGTTGGTGGACATGGGGTTGCGTTTGGCCGGCAGCCGTTCGGGGCGCAACGCACGCAACGATTTGCAGAGTTACCTCGGCGGCTTCGACAGTGCGCAACGTGCACGTCTGGTCACCCGTTTAGGCTGGCACGACAACGCCTTTCTGTTGCCGGAGCAGCAGGTCGGCACGCACGCGGAACACCTGCACTTCTATGAGGCCGGCGCGCAGCTTCCGCCGATCAGCGAAGCGGGCACGTTGGAGCAATGGCAGCAGCAAATCGGCGCGCTGTGCATCGGCAATCATCGCTTGGCGTTTGTCGTCGGCGTGGCCTTCGCCGGTCCCCTGCTGCACATGCTCGGCCATGAATCGGGCGGCTTTCACCTGTATGGCGATAGCTCCGGTGGCAAGACCACTCACCTACAAGTCGCCGCCTCGATCTACGGCGGACCGCGTCTGGTGCGCTCATGGCGATCGACCGACAACGCGCTGGAGTCGATCGCTGCCGCGCATTCGGACGGACTTCTGGTGCTCGATGAAATCGGCATGTGTGATGCCCGCATTATCGGCGAAACGGTGTACATGCTCGGCAACGGCACCGGCAAGGCCCGCGCCAATGATCGAGGCCAAGCAGGCCGGCAGGTGCAGGAATGGCGCCTGCTGTTTCTCTCCACCGGCGAGAAGACCTTGGCCCAGCACATGGCCGAAGCCAACAAAGAGCTGAAAGCCGGCATGGAGGTACGGATGCTCGCCGTTCCGGCGGATGCCAGCAAAGGTCTTGGCATGTTCGACACGCTCAACGGTTTCGAAGATGCCGCCGCCCTGTCCGACGCACTCAAGGCTCGCGTAGCGAACTATTACGGCACACCGCTTACCGCGTTCCTGACTGCGCTGTGCGAACCCGGCAAGCGCCACGGCTGGGCGGCAATCCTGCGCCGCACGCTGGAAGGCTTTATTGCCCAAGCGCTCCCCGCCTCCGCCAGTGGACAGGCACACCGTGCCGCAGCGCGCTTCGGTCTTGCGGCGGCCGCTGGTGAGCTGGCCACCGCGATGGGCATCACCGGCTGGCCGGACGGTACGGCCACCACCGCCGCTCGGGTGTGCTTGAACGCCTGGCTCCACGAGCGCGGCGGCGCCGGTAACTTCGAGGGCGATGCGATCTTGGCGCGGCTGCGCCAGGTCATCGAACGCTTCGGCGAAAGCCGTTTCACCCGCTGGGAGTCGGCGGCAGCGAAGATCGACGAACACGGCCCGCGCACCATCGACCGCCTCGGGTTTCGCAAAACGTTGGAACACGGCATGGGCGACACCATGCACACCACCAACACCTACTACGTGCTGCCCGAGGCGTGGCGCTCCGAGATTTTCCGGGGCATGAACATCAACGCCGTGAACAAGGAGCTGTTGCAGCGCGGCGTGCTGGAGCCGGCCAGCGATGGCAAGGCATCGAGCTTGGTCCGCCTGCCCGGCCTTGGGCCCCAACGTTGCTACATCGTGAAGAGGATTCCGGGAACGGATGAGAGCGAGGCTCGGGCTGCCTGAAGGCACGTCCGCTGATCGAGGTAGCGCCGGCTGATTCCCGGCCTCGCCAGCCGCTCATTCAACCCACACCCATTTTTGAAGGAACAAGACAGATGAACGAATTCCAAACCTCCACCGAACAACACGAGCTGCTGGCCAGCGATCCAAATGGCCACGGAAATACAGGGTTTTCACTACCACTAGCAGCCAACGGCGAAGCGATAGCCGTATGCGAAAAGAAGCGCGTGTTGCTGGACAAAATCGCTGAGCTGGAGACCCACCGCGATAACCTATTGAGGGAAGCAGCAGAGCACTACGTGCAAATAGCTCCATTGGAAGCGCTCTTGGAAAACGAGGACGAACTCGATGCAGATCGACTGTATGAAATTCGAAAACAGTACAACACCCTCAAAATCCCTTACGACTCCTGCAAAACACGCGCTAGCCACGCAGACGCTCGAATTCGGCGACGCGAGCAACTGGTCAATCATGAAACCCTGATGGCGGGCTACGTCGAATCGATGACGAACTGGAAAGCCGACGAACAAGAGCTCAACGAGAAACGCGACAGCCTCAGCACCCGCTTGGCGCAGATCCAGCAGCAGGCAGAAGAGGACATAGCCAAGGCTCGGCAAGCCGAAACCGATGCAGCGACCGCTTATGCACAAGCCGTGGCCTGGGGCGACACCGAGGGCGAGAAAACCGCCAACGCCGACGCCCAGAAAGCTGCAAAGAATCTGGCGACTGCGAGCGAACACCATCGCCGGCAGCTTCTGATCATTGCCGCGCTGGAGCAGGAACTCGTCATCGTGGAACAACACATCGACGAGGCGCGGAAAGAGCACAAAACCATCGAAAGAAGGGCGTTGCTCCTGGCGCGGACGGTTCTCGAGGAGCAATGGAACGAGAAAGCTCAAGAGTTACTGGAGATGGGTGGCAAGCTCTGGTCTGCCATCAATCTTGTTGGTGGCGACCAAATCAGTCTAAGGAAATTGGTACTTCCTGAAGAAGGTGAAAATTTCCGCAACTGGACCAGCTCCGATTTGTGGCAGCGTGCCTCCAAATACTCAATCCAAGACGTTCTCACGTTGTAATGCGCTTAGCCACCGAAACAGCCTACGCAGGTAGGCTGTTTAACCTCCACAGGTTACAAAATGATCATTCAATTTGACCTTAGAAACACCCCCAACTGGAAAGACCTACTGAATGCACGAATAGTCTCCTTAAAGGAAATGCTGGAATTCGTGGACAAACCTCGCATAAAAACGAAAGTCGAGATTCTCACCGTGAAATTGATAAAAGCCGAGATCATCAGCATCCGAGAGTATCTTAAACTGTCAGAATAGCGCTGAACTTGTGAGCCGCACGAACATTCAAACTGTCATCAAACAAATGTAGGAATCAAACATGTCCAAACTTGCCGAATACCGCCAGCTCGAAAAGCACCTCGCCGAACAGCTTCAGGCTTTGGAAGCACTGAAGAGCGATGGCGCGCTGAAAAAAGAGATCGAGTTCGAAACCAAGCTGCGCGAGTTGCTCAACCAATACGGCTTCAGCCTCAAGCACATCATCAACCTGCTGGATCCGCAAAGCACGAAGCGCGCTTCAACACCAGCGGCGGCACCTGGCAAGCGTAAGCCTCGCGCTCTGAAGGTCTACAAAAACCCGCACACCGGCGAAGTGGTCGAAACCAAAGGCGGCAATCACAAGACGCTGAAGGAGTGGAAAACCAAGCACGGTGCTGACGAGGTTGAGAGCTGGTTAAAAAAGTAAAATAGCGTCACCTGAAAAAGGGCCCATCCGGGCCCTTTTTAGCTATTCTCACATCATAAATCCCTTCTCCTACCTTCCTCTTTGGACCCTCGCAAACGCTGTGATGAGCACCAGGCTTCGACGGTTCTAGGATTGCCTCGGCGGATCGTGCTCACCGTCTTCTATGCAATAAATCCCATACACCCCTATGAAGTTCAGGACTGGATTTTTTAAAGATCGACAATGAAGGATAATTTTGCTCTTTCTACGCCATAACCTTGCTCTAAAGTCGCGACAAGCTTATTTTTAAAAGCTTTGCGAAAAAGTTCTGTTTGAGCAGCGTTTTCGGAAATCCAACGCTTCCAAGGATTATGTATTTTTGTACTAATCTTCAGTAGTTTTTGCAGCTCCTTATGCTTGTAAAATTCCTTGAATATCGTACGCAGCTTTTCTTTGCTTTGTTTGTCTGCCTTTTTCATTTCGTAATATTTTTTTAGATACTTCATCAAATCGATTTCATCTTCTTCTATTTCTAATGCATCGACGATTGCAGTGGAAATACGGTCGAAGACAGGCTTATTAAAATTTATCCTGTTCACCCACAGCGGATCGTTTGCTGGAAGATTGTAAAGGAATTCGAAGATTATCTTGTCTGGCGCTAATGGACTAGGGAGTAGTATTACACTACCGACCGCTTCAGCATTTTCGACGTCGCCATCAAGCACAATTAAGCTTTTCTTTGTAAACTCGGGGATTTTATGTTTTATGAGGTGCAAATAATTCCCACACCCTAAAGAGATTTCATCCAATGTTGTTATAAGCTGCTTTATCGGGCTTCGATAAAAAATCAAATTAAATAGATCGTAACCCTCGCGATCTTCGAAGTACACATTAACTTTTGGCAGCGAGAGATTTGGCGCCACATCGATAGTCTGAACCATAAGATCAGAATAAATATCAGTCCATGAATAATCTTCTTTGACCTCTACAGCGCCATGCGCGTTGCTAAGATAAATAGTTTTGAATTTTCTTTGGTAGATCTTACTGAGCTCATGGACCTTCTCGATAATAGTTGGCGAATGAGATGTCATTATTACTTGAATATTTAGCTCTTCGCACTCTTTCACTAAAAGTTGAATTAGATTTGCTTGTGCAGCGGGGAATAGTCCAGCGTCCGCTTCATCTATAAGAAGCAAACCTCCATTATAATCTTTGTACTCATCTTTTAGCTTCCTAAAAGACATTAAGGCTAGAACAATCTGCCCAGCATTATCTTCCCCTGCGGAAACAGAATCCTGGTCGTAATTATCACCGAAGGCTACCGCGGAGTTGATCATACCCCCAGTAGCCGTTACATGCCTCGAACGCTTCCCCAAAAGCTCATTATTCAACTTTACAAACTTTAGTCGATGAGTATTCAAATACTCCAGATCTACGGCTTTATATCCTTCCCTAAGTGCGATAGGCATTAAACGCTTCAAACTCAAGTAAATTACGGGATGCGTTAAGTTGCGACTGGTTTGTTTCTCAGGGATGGTGTCATTGTTGCGAACAACAGGGCGAGCAATTTTTTTTCCACGCCTGTATAACCTAAGCTCGGGAGAAGCATTTTTCCCAGTATACCCATCAATTATGTCGACTGAAATATCCATTGAGCCAGGCGGATCAAACTTTTCTGAAAATCGAAAGTGTTCGCTTGGAAATGACTTGAATGACTGTCCGGATATTGTTTTGAAATTAATTGACGTGTCATCTATGGGATTCTCTTCAAAGCTGAATATTTGTGCAGCTATACCAAGAATCGAAGATTTAGACGTTCCATTTTTCCCACAAACAACGGTAATTTGTGTACCCACATCGAAATCGATGGTTTCAAGCGCCCTGAATTTTTTAATGTGAATGGCCTTGATACGAGTTGTTGGCATATGACCCTCCCTGAGTTTAGCTCCAAAAGGCGCTGCCATTAAACAGACGCCAAATTCCCATGAGTATTATGAGCACCTCACTTTGCTGGATCATAAAGCCATCATCGTTTGCACGAAAGAGATGTTTTATCTGCGAAGCGGCTGCACCCTAATCGAGAAACGAGACATGGAACTGCTCTACAACCAATAGATTGCCCCCACGAATCGAGGAAAATCCGCGAAGGTCGCTTAGCGATGCTCAATCACTATTGACAGATGATGTGCAAGCTGGTCGATTGTATTCGCATGCACTGGTGCCATTTCAGCACATCGCTGATTCGCTGTATCACCAGGACCTGCCACCCAACGTCGTCCCACTCGCAATCTAGACAAGGAGATGCTTCACATGGGTCAAGCTAAGCAACGAGGTAGTAAGGAAGAGCGAGTAGCTCAGGCTAAACAGCGACCAACGAAAGATCCTATCTCTCAACCTGCCTCGCCGGCGGCGATGATGAAGGCACTCATGGATTCGCAGAGCTTGAATCCTTTGTTCGATAGACTTACAACACCAAAAACTATTGACGATCGTGTATCACAGTTTGCAAAACAGCTCAGCGACTCTGCTCCAATATATCTGGATTGCGAACCTGAGCTTTGGAGTCGACAGAGCTGTTGCGACTTAAACGTTAAGGAATACATCCGTGAACGTGGTGGTAGGATGCTTTGTGGATACAGAATCTGGTATGCCGAGCCAGAGTACATCGAGGGAGAGCGCCATGCAGTTTGGACTGACGGGGAAACGATGCGCGACGTCTCGTTTGTCGACACAGGTGAGACTCGTGTTGTATTTGTTCCGGACGATCACGGTTTCGATGATGCACCAGGGAAGGTGAGATTTGCATTCGAAGAGGCTGGGAAAAAAGCTTTAGCAGCGCATGAGCTTTTAAGTGGGATTATACCTGTCGAGAAAATGGCAGATGATAAAGCTTGGAGCTTTTACCCTACCTACGAGTCTTGGCTAGCTGGTAAGCGCATGCCGAACATGGTTTTGAGCACAAGAAGCGAGGATAACGCTTAGTGTTATTACGACAGAAACTGCGTCGCACGCGGATCGCTTCATAACGAATGCTATGCGACTTTAACCACACAGTGGTCGCGGGAGGTGGCTGATAACAGCAGTCATTACGGCGGCCGCTTCACTGAATGCAATGTGCGCGGAAAATCATGTATTGCACTTTCACGCTACATGCGACCTTTAATTTATCACTGTATGCAGTACGCCCCTACAGAAAGTTTAAACACTGTAGTCGCAGCACCCTCGAATCGCACTAATTACCGAACAGCCGAGAGTTCTAAAGAAGAGAAAACTAAGAAACTTTTTGACTCAAGCCATTTTCCGGCGCTATTATTTTAGGCCCATAAATCATCACCTCAGAACCTTTCTTTTTCTGCTGCGCTGTATAGCTAAGAAAATATTCGTCCTGCCGATAACATGAATAAATTTCCTTGATTTCTCGGACATTATCGTACGAGACAATCCAAGGTTTATCGATATCACTTAAAGCGTTAGCAATCTGAACATGGTCGTCATGAACGTAAAAATTACGATAAAGACCTGAGCCTTTGATGTAATATGGAGGATCTAGATAGGTAAGGGATTTTGGGGGAAGAGTAGGTATAACACTACCAATAAAACCGAGCGCATCTTCATTATAAAGTCTAATTCGATTTTTGTACTTCCCAATCAGCTCAATTCGCTTAATCAAATCGATCTTATTATAACGCACGTCAAGCTTCCACTTTCCAGCCTGATCTTTTCCACCGATAACGCCTGCCTTCAGGATTCCCGAGCGATTAGTTCTATTAAGGAAAAATGTAGCCATAGCTAAATCAATGACAGAGCAATCCTGAGGGTTTGCTAGAACAGCTTTAAACCTATGCCAATTTTCCATCGTAACAGGGGTGTCATTAATTACTCTACTGATGTCATCAGTATGATGTACCACCGACTGCCAAAAAGCAAAAATTGCTGGATCCAGATCATTGATATGAATAACGGAAGCATATTCGTGAAACATGAGCTCTAGCGCGACCCCCGCGCCTCCAGCATAAGGTTCAGCATAATGACCATCATGCAAGTTATTCACTTCAAATATATTTTTAATGAAGTGAGCAAATTTTCCTTTACCACCTGGGTAACGTAGCGGAGTGGAAAATACCTTAGAAGCGCCCATGAATCTGATCCCAGCCAATCAAGCGGTACATGAGAACACATATCAAGATATTTTCCAATGACTTAGCTCCAGATAGCTTCCAGCATTGGCCGATACTCCTCGGCGATGTCTTTGAGCTCTGATGGCACTGGTGCGCCATGTGCGCTATGGACAAACAGGTTGAAATGGTCAATCGAGCCCGGTTGATCGCTTGAGCCTGCCCTTTTGAAAATAGCCTTAGCTGGGCCAGTTGCAATCAAATTGTTCGCTTGTAAATGTTTGATAACTGCTTGGACCTTTATGGTCAGTTTGTCCCCACCTACCCCACCGCGCACTTCATGATTAGTATCCCATCGAAGAATTGGTTTGCCTAAATCCTTTTTTAATTTTATATATTCATCGCAAGTAGTTTCCAAGAACACTCGAAACGTAATCGCAGTGGCATTTGGGCATTCATCGACCTTTAATATTGTACGCAGCTCTTTGTATATCGCGTTAATTCGAGTATTGGGGATTTTCAGCGACCATGGTGTGAGGAATTTCCTTGCTCGAACCTGAGGTTTAGCTCGAATATCTGGATCTTTTTGAAGTTCTGTTTTTGAGAGTTCAACCTGCTCAACCTTACCAGTGTCAAGTGCACCTGCCACAGGCGCCTGTGGAGCGACGACTTGTGCCGAAGGGACGTTAGAATCAGTGACCTCACTGCCAGTAATTATGCCTGTCGCAAGACCTTCACCAGACTCGGTGGGAAGCATGGACGCTTCTTGACTATTCTCTAGGTTTTTCTGATCTTCTCCAAGCGTACTTCCATCAGCGCCTGAACTATGTTTTGGTTGCTCTAATTTGTTCCGGGATTTTGCGGCCTCCGCCAAGGCATGAGGAAGAAACTCTTTCGGAATATGTCCAAGTGTTAACTGTTGGTTTTCATGTTTGCGGACATCGTTGACGTTGTATCCATGTGATACAAACATCTCCAGCAAGAATTCAAGCGATGGAGCGATGTACTCAAGCGGAAGCTGTGGAACTATAGCCTTATTCTCGACCTTCAGGCGAAAAGTGCTCTGACCTAGGCTGGATGCGAAAATTCGAGTAAGCGTAGTGACGTCTACTTCCATAACATCTAGCGCTGCTTTAGCAGAAAAAATATGCTGGTTGTCATTAACGAGATTTCGAATCTGGCGGCCAATGGATTCGACTCCTGTCTGGCGAGCGCGACGCTCGTCCCGAATATCGCTATCCCAGCCTACTCGGCCAACCCCCCGGTTTTCCCCGGTATGCTTCAGTTCGATCCACAAGTCACCCGCGGCTCGACTTGCCACTACACTACATTGCAAGTTTTCTGGAATGCCGTTATTCAGCTGGCTGTGGGCTTTTGCAAAACCTTTATACCCACGGTCGGAGGGACAGAGATCCGGACGTTGTAATAGTTTAAGTGCCGTAAGTCGACGATTACCCTCAAGCACAATGAAGTTACCGTCTTGGTCCGGAGTCACAAGCTGAAGCTCTGTGGGATCAAGCCCGTTCTCAACGATGTGCTCAGCCAGTCTGAGGATTTTCTTGGCGTCGTCAGGATTGGACAGCATCAGCTTGATCGCTTCGCGCTGGTTGAGCGCAATATCGTTGCCGAATCGAACGTTTTCCTGGTCGAGCTTTATCTTATCCAGCGGGATGACCCGAATGTCCCGCATCATAACTTCACTATTCATTTTTCACCCAGATGCGTCCAATGCTGGCAATATAATAATACATCCCGAGAATGTACGGAGCCTAATATGATGAATAACTTTTCAATCTACGCTGCCGATTCTCTTGGATAAATCGGCCCAATTCCTGTCTTCCTGCAGTCGTCTCATTGTCCGACATATGCTACCCCCGTTCCTCAGCTGACTGGAGACGTCAAGAAAATCCGGCGAATTTTCTGGTCAGTCGCTGCTGAGGCCGGACAGCTAATATCGAAAACGAATGGTCGTTGCTAACTGACAAGTACGTATGCGATGAGACTACGTTCCTAAGTCATTGGTGTAAGCCCTTTTTTCCCGTCTTCATTCGCCCTAAGCGTTACACCTATGGGGCAAGTAACACAACTCAAGCCTTACGTAAGAAAGCAGTGTTACTTTAATAATCCTCAATAAATACAATGCATTAGCAATGGTTGTTACACCAGTAACATGCGTAACACCGGTTTTCAGGGGGTGCCTACCCCTCTCCCCGGGAGCATCGCTTCCCCCAGCGGAAGAAAGCTGCAACTCCCATCATCTGCTAGGGGGCTTGGGGTTTCTTTTGGACATGGGGTAGTAAACCCCGGCGGGCGAATAGGACTTATGCACCCGATCTTGAGCGCCGAAGACAACCGGGGACCCTAGGTGTATCTGAAGGACACGGGGTCGGAAACCCGCCGGACCTTGTTAGCGGGAGACCTCCCTGCTTAGTGAACAGGTGAACACGGTGAACTGCCTGTTCACCTGTGCATCTGCACTACGAAACAATCGATCCAAGGCCACCATTACCGGTACGGTAACGATGTCCTTTTTTCTTCAAGATCCTTTCAATTTCAACGTTGAAATTTCAGTAAGCCGCAGCGTCTTCCGCTACCACAGCCCCGCGGGTTTCCGACCCCGTATAAATCCAAATTACTCAGGGTCCCCAGCCAGTTTTCCTGCCCAGCATCCATACAGGACCTAATCTGATGCAGAGGCATTGCGAAGGGAGTGGTCTCCAAGTCTCGCAGTGGTCTGTGGTCACATCGTAAAGTTCGACATAAAGTCATCCGCTGTAGCCCGCACGCGCTTAAAGCCATACTTTGAAAGCACCAAGTCTTCAATCACGGCTGTAGAAGGTGAGACGTAGACAGCGGTGTGGGCTGAGCCTCGGCTTTGTAGAAGGATCTGAACATTGCCATCCCGTAACGAATGTCCTATTACCACTAAATCATTATGCGCAATTAGACTTTTAACCTTCGCAAATACCTGTCCTTGTGCGACGCGAAGCAAATCGTCGCTTGTAAGGATCAGTGTTTGCGGCGCCAAGGCTGAACCGACAAGTTTGTAGATAGTCAGGCCATCAAACTCATCGCCAGGTGCGGCGTCAAATGGATGAACCACTCGATAGGCCAACCCTTGCAGCTCACTAGCAAGCTCAAATAGCCTGTCATAGTTCGTAGTAACGATACTTCTGAAGACACGAACTGCTTTCATGTGAGCCGGAGTTGGCAGGACAGTTTGGGGAGTGTCTAGAACCTCTTTGATACGGTTCTCCAACGCCGCTCGTCCCACAACGGCTTCATAATAGGCAGCAACCTCACTGAAGTTGTAAACCATCAATTGGTTCGCATCTTGCTGCTGGCCCCATAGATCGTTTGCCAGAATGCCCATCAAAAGCAAGGCTGTTGGATAACCGGCAGCGACTGACATACCAGCTCCTGCGAGTAGCACCTTTTCGGTACTCGGCTTCAACATCGCGGCGCCTGCACGAGGTGCAGCTGAGGCGATCGTGCAGGCAGCAGCTGAGACGACCGTGCTGGCACCATAAGCCTCATCAGCACTCCTGACTAACTGCTTGAGCAATGCGTCGGTAAACAGACTATTCATGGACGCACCCACCTTACGAGCAAGCTCATCGGCCCATTCAAACTCCTGTCGAAACACGCCTGTGGCCCAATCGGACACCTCCCTACGTAGCGAATCACGCTTAACATCAACTGCAGCGCCGTAACGAAGCTTTTTCATGAATGCCAATACCACCTTGGAACCTTCGCGCGCGGCCTGTAGTTCAAGATGAGTAACGGATAGACCAGTGCCCGCACCATAGCCGTTGTCTGGCTCCCACCCGTAGCGGTCGCCTAGGATCAAAATGAACAAGTGGCACTGATCAATCTCAGAGCGGATGGTACTCCAGCTTGGGCGACCGACCGGTGACATGTCCTCAGCGTTGATCGGTTCAATACCCATGGATAACAGCTGCTGCACAACCGCACGACGCTCGTTACCCAGGTCCTCCATGGTGCTACTGATAAATGCGCGCAGTTTGTTAGCCACTGGCTTCCCTTAATTGATTAGTAAGTCGCTAAAGACTAACAGAAGAAGAAGATAGCGGCGTTGCGATAGCTGCGGCAGGCAACAGCCAAAGCCGTACAGGTCAGATGTATGCCCAACCAAAAACACTTTGAACATCCCCATACAAATCGGACATCTATGCCTCCGACTCAAAACGACGCGTGGTTAAAGGGGTTGCATGGTTCCCTGTAGTCTATTCACACTAGGGCAGCGCTCATGAGCATGTATCCCTATGTGTATCCCGAGATAGCAAACCTCTTTGTAAGCCTTGGTTTTACTGGAAGACTCCAGTCTCCCTCGGGCACCAAAATTAAGAGAGGTCTTGCTTAGCAAGGCCTTTTTTTTCGTCTGCCGGAAAGTGCCGCTGGCCGTCCGGCGAGATCCCACAAAGGTCACCCCATGGAAACGTCACTGGAAACAGTCGCCCTGTTCTCCCTCAAACTTGCTTACGAGGAAGAAGGCCTGAGCCCGATCCTGCGGGACGACATGGTCATGGGTGATTACCAGAAAGACGTGTTCGAACTGCTGGTGCGGCGCGGGGATGTCGAGACCATTCAGTTCAAGATGAACGAATGCCTGGGGCTGGCGATGAATGCATTGGGCGGTGTCGAGAAACCGCTGGGGCGCGAGTTGCACAAGTTGTCCGCTGAGTTCAGCGAGGCGCGTTCGCTGGAGCAGCTGGATCAGCCGCTCCTCGCGCTCAAGGGCTATTTGAAAGACATCTTGTAATGGGCTGAGCCGTTACAGCAGATGCTTGGAAATGTACTTGGATATCTCCACCATCGACGTCTTCCCGGTGAACTCGAACTTCACTTTCCCCAGTGACGAGAAGTAAATCTCCAGCTCCGAGTCCAGATCGAAGGTGCCCGAGGTTTCCACGGAGTACGCGACGATGTTCTTGTACGGCAGGGACGTGAAATCCTTCTTGCTGCCGGTAATGCCCTGAACATTGACGGCGATGATGCGTTTGTTGGTAAACACCACGCCGTCACGCATGGCCTTGTAAGAGTCGATCACTTCTTCGCCGTCGAGCAACAGCGCGCTTACGCGTTCGGCGTACTCATCGTTCTGCTTGAGTTTGAAGAAGCCTTTGTTGTTGAAGTCGATCATCTGTCCATCCTCATCTTCAAGAAAACATCCCGGTATTTCTTTGGTTCAACGACGGGCTTTCAGCACGCGGATATCGGTCGGAAATCCATCAGCGCCAACAAGCTTCTTCCAGCCCAGATACTGAAACTCACCCTTCTCATCAATGTAATCACCCTTCTCCACGGATCGACCGCCAACCACCGCCACGCGTTTGACTTCGCCACAACCGCCGTCAGAAGGCCGAACCGTATAGATCACATACGGCTTCACGTATTGCGTGGCGCGGAAGTATTGGCCGCAGATTTCGTCGACGGTGATCAGCATGGTCTTCAGGCGTGCTTCGCCGTCGGTGTCTTCGTGCAGTTTCAGGAAGGAGATGTCACCGACGTCGCTGTAGCCGAGGGCGCGGGCGCGTTGGTATTCGGGGGAGTTCTGGTGGGCGATGCGGCCTTCCTCCGCAGCACCTTGCATTTTCGCGGCGAACTCGGCTTTGCCTTGGGCGATCATTGCTTCAGCCTGGCCTGCAAAGTTTTCGCATTGCGCGAACTCCTGAGAATTCAGGTGATCAGGCGTCAGGTTGGAACGGTGTTCATTCATCGTCTGCAGGTTGCTTTCCAGTGCAAACATCACGTCATAAGCCGTGGTTCGACCGCTTTGCACATCGGCCATTTTCTCCAGCACGCGCTGGCAGTTGCCGGCGTAATACTTCCAGCTGTTTTCCGGGTGTTCTTGCACGGCGGCGAATGCCGGGGTCATTGCGACGGCGAGTGTGATTGCGCAGAGCAGGCGCAAACAATGGGTACTGACTGGCATAGGTAGTCCGTTACGGAGATGGGCAGTGGCGTGACGCTACTATTTTGCTATCTTGCCGTCCACTGCCAGTAACGAGGTCGCCAGGGCCTCGATGGAGTCAATTTTCAGAGGGAGAAACACCTTGATGGCCGTGTTGTACTTTTTCGTCTGGGCTGCCGTTTGGGCTTGGGTCGTGCAGACCCGTGGTGCCTGGAACCTGATCCTCGCCAACCTGGCGGGTGCCGCCAGCGGCTTCATCGTCGCGATGATTTTTTCTGTGGTCTGTTCGGGCCTTTTCCCTTCGCACGTGCCTCCTTCACCGGAAAACCTGGCCAGTAGCGTGTTGCAAATGATCACCACGTTCGGTGTGTTGGCGGGCGTCCGGATGTGGCTGGTCAGGCGTCCTCGGCCAGAGCATCCGTTGGCACGGCAACTTTTCGCTGGCATCTGTGGCTTGGCTGCGGGTGTGACGACGCTGGCGTTTTTCGCGCACAATTTCCACTGAGCGCCGCTATCGTCACTGGCATTACCCGTCTGTTTTGTTATCTTGCCGCCCATCGTCAGCGTTCACCTTGGGCGTGCGTTGATTTCAGGTTTTGAAGGTTTAAGGAAAGGATCAAATGGAGTTTCTGCGTTTTCTGGCGTTTGTCGCGGTGTGGGGGTTCATGTGGCGCTGGGTGGTCAAGAACCGTGGCAGCTGGAATATCTTCTACGGCAACATCGTTGGCGCAGCGGGTGGGTTCATTGTGGCGATGGTGGTGCTGTCGATCACGTTGTCGTTGTTTCCTTCGGCGCATGACTACGAACCGGCGCAGGCCGAAAACACGCAAGTCATCGAGCCTACCTCGCTATTGCCTGAAGCCGAGGCCGTTACACCCGCTGCCGAACTGAAGGATGCGCCGGTTTTTGCCGCCATCGAGCCGGACGACAAGCCCTCTCCCGCCGACTCCGCATTGCTGCCGAACTACGCCGGCCGGGCGCCGAAATCAATCGGCTTACAGACCGTGCTGGATCAAAGCGACTATCAGGGGCGCATGGCCCTGGCAGCGCTGAACAAGAAGTTGCGCGGCGACGCGCAGGCCGACAAATCGATGATCGCGTATGTCATGTGCAGCCCGTTTGTGACCAGCACGTTGCGCTTTCCCGGGTCGGCGCGTTTTGCTGACAGCAAAGCGCTGGTCAGCCACCGCTTCAAGGATCAGGTCTACACCTTCAGCAACACCGTCACCGCGCGCAACATGAACGGCGACGATGTCGCTTACCGTTTCGATTGCTCCGTGCAAGAGCAGCCGCGAGCTGACGCGCTACCGGCGCAATGGCGTTTGTTGGCGCTGAAACTGGAAAAAGCCGCCTCTTAAGCCTCATTTAAGGGTTAAAGGCGCCGCCTGCGCTATCATCGCCGGCCTGTGCGCCTTGAGCTTTGCCCTCGATGTCTTCGACACCCGCTGACCTGATCCCGCTGCCTCCTGTCCTGGCCGGCCCGCTGATGCGACGGCTGGAGCCAACGCGCGTGGTCATGTGGCTGGTCGGCACACGGCCACTGGCGCTGACCTTGCGCCTGCAAGGTGTAGGAGACATTCCTCTCGACGCCGGGAAATGCACGGTCATTCCAGTAGGCCGCGAGGCCTTTGTTCATCTCATCGATGTTGCTCTCGATAGCGCCCTGCCCTGCGACACACGTATCGACTATGACCTGCTGATCGACAATGCAGAGGGCATCGCCGACTGGGCGGCGCATCTGCTATACGGCGATGCAACCAGCCCGAACTTCGTCTTGCGCTCGCGGATCGATCAACTGTTGCACGGCTCCTGCCGCAAACCGCATCACCCGGCGGCGGATGGCTTGCTGTGCGTCGATCAATTGCTGGCAACGGAAACCGACGCGCAACAACGGCCGGCGCTGTTGATGATGAGCGGTGATCAGGTCTACGCCGACGATGTCGCCGGCCCGATGTTGCGGGCGATTCATGCCTTGATCGAACGGCTCGGCCTGTTCGACGAACACCTCGAAGGCGCCGTGGTCAGCGACAGCGCCAAGCTCTACGAACACCCGGCCAGTTACTACCACCGTGCGGATTTGTTACCGGCGCTGGAGAGCAACGAAACCTTGCGCGAGCGTTTTTTCGGCGGTGCGCGTAAGCCGATTTTCACCAGCAGCAGCGCTGACAATCACCTGGTGACCTTCGCCGAAGTCATGGCGATGTACCTGCTGGTGTGGTCGCCGACGGCCTGGTCGCTGATCGATCCGCAAGCGCCCGAACTGACGCCCGAACGCCTCAAGCGCTACACCCTCGAACAGACTCGCATCGATGCCTTCAAGGCTGGATTGGACAAGGTCGCCCGCGCGTTGGCGCATCTGCCGAGCCTGATGATTTTTGACGATCACGACATCACGGATGACTGGAACCTGTCCGCGCAATGGGAGGAAACGGCCTACGGCCATCCGTTCTCCAAACGCATCATCGGCAACGCGCTGATCGCCTACATGTTGTGTCAGGGCTGGGGCAATAATCCCGATGCGTTCAAGGATGTCTTGGAGAAAACACTGGGGCTGAGCGCCAGCGGTGATGATCAGTATCTCGACATCCCGGTGCAAGATGCTCTGATCGATGATTTGCTGCGCTTTCAGCAATGGCATTTCGTCCTGCCGAGCAGTCCGGCACTGGTGGTCATCGATACCCGTACCCGGCGCTGGCGCAGTGAGATGGCGCTCAAACAACCGTCGGGCCTGCTCGATTGGGAGGCGCTGAGCGAACTGCAACAGGAACTGCTCGATCACCCGTCAGCGATCATCGTTTCTCCGGCGCCGATCTTCGGCGTGAAGCTGATTGAAACCGTGCAGAAGGTTTTCAGTTGGTGCGGTTATCCGCTGCTGGTCGACGCGGAAAACTGGATGGCCCATCGCGGTGCCGCGCAAGTGATCCTGAATATTTTCCGCCACTCGCGCACGCCGGGGAACTACGTGGTGCTGTCCGGCGATGTGCATTACTCCTTCGTCTACGAAGTGCTCATCCGCCACCGCAAGGCGGGGCCGCGGATCTGGCAGATCACCAGCAGCGGGATCAAAAACGAGTTTCCGAAAACCCTGCTGGAATGGTTCGACCGCCTCAACCGCTGGCTCTATTCGCCACGCTCACCGCTGAACTGGTTCACCAAACGCCGCCGCATGCGCATCGTGCCGTACACGCCAGAACATGCCGAGGCTGGCGAACGCCTATGGAATTCGGCGGGCATCGGTCAGGTGTTTTTCAATGAGCAGGGGCAGCCGCGCGAGATTATTCAGCACAATTCGAATGGCAAGGCGAAGACACGGATGCTGGCGCCGGATCTGGCGGATTATCCGGACTAAGGCCTACACCGAAAATGTGGGAGCGAGCCTGCTCGCGAAAGCGGTCGATCATCCAGCAGAGATGTCGACCGACAGTTCACCTTCGCGAGCAGGCTCGCTCCCACAGTGCTACCTGCAAGCCATCAATGCGCGATCAGTGCTCGCCCCACACCTCTGACAATCATCTCCACCTCACGCTCATCAATCGTCAACGGTGGCAGCAGCCGTATCGTCTTGCCACGCGTGACGTTGATCAACAGTCCATGATCCCGCGCGGCGATCAGGGTCAGATCACGTACCGGTTGTTTCAGCTCGATACCGATCATCAAGCCCTGCCCGCGAATCGCCAGCACATTGGGATTGTCCGCCAGCTCTGCACGCAGACGAGTCAAAAGGCGTTCACCCTGAATCCGGGCATTTTCCAGCAGGCCCTGTTCTTCGATGATATCCAGCACCGTGCAAGCGACCCGGCACGCGAGAGGATTGCCGCCGAAGGTGCTGCCGTGACTGCCGGGGGTGAACAGATCTGCCGCCCGCCCCCGCGCCAGGCACGCGCCGATCGGCACGCCGTTGCCCAGCCCTTTTGCCAGGGTCATGACATCCGGGACAATGCCTTCATGTTGAAACGCAAACCAACGCCCGGTGCGGCCAATACCAGTCTGGATTTCATCGAACATCAATAGCCACGCGTGGCGATTGCACAGTTCGCGCAGGGCTTTCAGGTAACCGGGCGGCGCGATCTGTACACCGCTTTCGCCCTGAATCGGCTCGATCAGAATCGCCACGATGCGCTCGCCGTGTTTTTGCTGCAGTTGCTGCAGCACTGCGAGATCACCGAACGGCACTTTGAGGAAATCCCCCGGCAATTCGTTGAAACCCAGGCGCACCGCCGGGCCATCGCTGGCCGACAAGGTGCCGAGTGTGCGGCCATGGAACGCGTTGGTCATGACCACCACCAGCGGCTGCTCGATGCCTTTGCGCCAGCCGAACAGACGCGCAAGCTTCAGCGCCGTTTCATTGGCTTCCGCACCGGAATTATTGAAGAACGCGCGCTCCATGCCCGACAGCTTGGTCAGTCGCTTGGCCAGTTGCTGCTGCCAGTCGATGCTGTACAGATTAGAGGTATGCAGAAGCAATCCCGCCTGCTCGCTGATCACTGAAACGATCCGCGGGTGCGAGTGGCCGACGTTGGTCACCGCGACACCGGCAACCGCATCCAGATATTCGCGACCGGCCTGATCCCACAGGCGAGTGCCGAGGCCTTTGGTGAAACTCAGGGCCAGCGGTTGGTAGGTGTTCATCAGGGCGGCGGTCATGACTTCAAACTCCAGTGAAGGTCGGTGTGCTGGCAGTATGGTTAGCCACCGAAACTGGATAAACTCGGCAAAACTTCATTCATTTAAAAGCAGGGCTTGATAATGGACCTGTTCCAGTCGATGAGCGTGTACGTCAAAGTCGTCGAAACCGGGAGCATGACGGCGGCCGCGTTGCAGTGCGACATGTCGACGACCATGGTTGGCAATCATCTGCGTGCGCTAGAACGACGGCTGGGCGTGCAACTGCTGCAACGCACGACCCGCCGTCAGCGACTCACTGAATTCGGCAGTGTTTATTACCAGCGCTGTCTGGAAGTGTTGGGATTGGTCGCCGATTCCGAACGCCTCGCCGAGCAGACCCTCGATCAACCCCGAGGCATGCTGCGCCTCACCGCGCCGCTGACGTT
Source organism: Pseudomonas sp. rhizo66 (assembly GCF_031931925.1). NCBI lineage: Bacteria > Pseudomonadati > Pseudomonadota > Gammaproteobacteria > Pseudomonadales > Pseudomonadaceae > Pseudomonas > Pseudomonas sp. rhizo66. The sequence goes on along the minus strand of NZ_JAUJWZ010000007.1, from coordinate 157,898 downwards.
CGGCGTTGAACGGCTGGCGCCGGCGCTGAGTGAATTTTCACTGCTTTATCCACAGGTCAAACTCGATGTGGTGTTGACCAACAGCCGTCCCGATCTACTGGAAAGCGGCCTCGATGTCGCGTTTCGGCTGGGCAATTTCGAACAGTCCAACCTGATCGCCCGGCCCTTGATCGACTACACCCTGACCGCGTGCGCGTCGCCGCAATACGTCGCCCGGCGCGGCATGCCGAAAACGCCGGAAGACTTGCAACAACACGACTGCCTGTCGTTCGCCTATCCCGCCGGTGACGACTGGCAATCGGTGGAAAAGCGTTGGCGCCTCAGCGGCCCCGACGGGGAGATCATGGTCGACGTCAGCGGGCCTATGCTGATCAACAGTTCCGCCGGGCTGCATCAGGCTGCCCGCACCGGCATGGGCATCGTGATGTTGCCGGATGCGCTGGTGGAACAAGACCTGCGCGAAGGCCGACTGGTGAAAGTGATCGCCGATTACCAGCCACCCAGCCGACCGATGCATCTCCTCTACGCGCCGGATCGCTATCGCTTGCCGAAACTGCGTCGTTTCGTAGAGTTTGTCATGCAGCGATGGGGCAAATCCTGACGTCACCTGCACCAGCCTCCCCGGAAGAATCGCTGACAAGGACTCGAACAGCAGATGAACAACACACTCAACGTACGCAATTTACAGCCCGCCGAAACGGAATCGGTGAGGCAGTTTCTCGGGCAGCATGGCTGGGGCCATCGCACAGGCTCAGCTGAACACTTCGCCCGGTTGATCGAGCACTCTCAGCGCACGGCCGTCGCCGTTCAGGGTGAGCGCATCATCGGTTTCGCTCGTGGGATCACCGATGGTTTGTCCAACGGTTACCTGTCGATGGTGGTGGTCGATGACCAGCATCGGCGTGAAGGGATTGGCCGCGCACTGGTTGAGCACATCATGGGCGACAACGCGGATATCACGTGGGTACTGCGCGCCGGGCGCGAAGGCGCAGAGGCTTTTTTCGCCAGCCTGGGTTTCGAGACCTCGGTGATTGCCATGGAACGCCCGCGCCGGAAATAGTACACGCCGGCAAAAAACTCGACCGGCAGACCGTTGCTCCGTGACAACGCCGCCCCGCTCCCCTAAATTAGTCGGCCTGAAAAAGCCCGCGGCTTTCTCATCTCCACTCAAGTTAAAAAGTAGTGAAATTTCAATGTCCGATTTCAACACCGCTGAATCCGTAGTCACCGAATCGTCCAAAGCGGAATACGAAAACTCCATCAATCTTTCACAACACCTGCCGCAAGCCAAAATCATCAGCGAGATGGTCCTGGACGCATTCCAGTCGACCCGCGAGAGCGACCAGATCCGCGAACTGCGCGCGGCGATCCGTCAGGCTCACGACAGCTTCGATGACGACAAGGCCTACGAACTGATGGGCCAGCTCAAAGCCCTGAAAGACGCCGAAGCCGCTGACCTCGCCGCCCTTGAAGACCTGAGCAGCAAGTTCTCGATCGGCCGTATCCTGTCCAGTTTCAAGGACGATCCGGCGTTCCAGGAAATCGTTTATGGTCTGGCCCTCAAAGTGCTGAACCAGACCCACCAAGCGATCAGCAACCCGAGCGGCGGCAAGAGCAAAGCGGCGAAGAAGAAAGAAGTCGAGATCTTTACCATCAGCAAGGACGGCATCAGCGTAACCCTGCCGCTGCGCACACCGCGCTCGCGCCTGAACGTTGACCGTGCAGCGCTGGAGTTCCTCGGTTTCACCTTCGTCGGTGAAGGCGAAGAAGCGGAGCTGGAGAGCGAAACGTTCCTCGACAACGCCGGCACCGAGCAGGCGGTAAACCGCAAGAACATCATCACCGCGCTGCAACAGCAGACCGCGTTTGATGGCTATAGCATCGCCGCGCAGTAATAGCGCAGCTGCTGTACGAAAAAGCCCCGCACTGGGATTCAGTGCGGGGCTTTTTGCTGTCCGGCTTGGGATTCGTGAGGAGGCGAAAATCCTCGCCCCTCATCGGAACGCCGCCCGCCCAGCCCTCTCCCGAGGGAGAGGGAGCCGATCGGGAGATATTCAAGAGATACACCGAAATGAAAGTGCAGTGTCGAATCCACAATCGCCTCGGTCTCTCAGGTCGATGTATAGCGGGAGACACCTCCGTCAGTCCCCTCTCCCTATGGGAGAGGGCTAGGGTGAGGGCAAGCCGAGAAGTTACTCTCAAGCCGAAGGATGCAACGCTACAATCATGTCCACTTCAATCGCCGCGTTCTTCGGCAACTGATACACACCGACCGTGCTGCGCGTGTGCCGGCCGGCATCGCCGAGCACATGGCTGAACACGTCCGACGCGCCGTTGGCCACTTCGCTAAGGTCAACGAAGTCCGGCGTCGACTTCACGTAAACAGTGACCCGCAACAACGCCTTGATCTTGTCCAGCGAACCCACCGCGTCGACGATCAACGCCAGGCAACGCATTGCACTGATGCTGGCGGCGGCTTGCGCATCCTTGAGGTTCAGTTCCAGCCCGACGCGACCCGGGTACTGAATCTTGCCGTTAGTGCGCGGCACCATGCCGCTGATGTACAACTCATCGTGATGACGGATCAGCGGCGCGTAATTGCCACCAGCGGTGTTCTCACCATAAATGTCGTAGTTAAGCTCTTGGGCCAGGGCAATAAAACGCTCGTCGCAGGTCATCCTCTCAGTCATTTCGCCCAGCCTTTTGATCAGTGCATGAAGAACCGCAGGTCAAGACAGCCAAACAGCGGCCAGTGGCATGGCGCTATCACTGGCATGGTTGGATCCAAATCTAGGGGATTTATACAGAGCAAGCAACGGCGAAAACTAAAAAGCCCTATTATCTTTTGAAATACAGGGCTTCGTGATGATCGATAAGGTTGAGCGGCTATTGACCCTTCAGATTGGTGATTGAATAAGGGTTGTTATTCAAGGACGGTGGAGCAGTGACAGTCCCATTCTCATTCAGCCTACTCCTCACGATCTTATCTCCTCCCTTGACGAGTACCCCGCCCATCTTCGAATAACTCAGGGTGAACTCCTTATCGTAGGTGGTCCAATAGATTGTTACCCCATCCGTCGTAGCCCCTTTGAATATCCCTTGCCGCTGCGCGCCTCCCTCTTTTTCGATGAGCACTATTTCTTCGTCAATTTTTACGTTTGAAAATGAACTCTGCGCATAAACCATGATTGTTGCTCCTTAAGAAAACAAGGTCATAGCTTCCTTCTAGTCGCCCTATTATTCACCTGTAAAAAATGACAGTTTTTTAGGCGAATTCGCTTCTAAATTCTTTTTTTCATGCTCATTCAGTCTATTGCCTATGCCATCCACAGAATCACTTCGCTTTCCATAATCACAAAAAAACCCCGCACATCTCTCGATGTGCGGGGTTTTTCTTCAAGCCTTTGAGCCTTACGGCGCGTACGTCAGCAGCAACTCTGCAGGCACCTTGAAGTCCAGGGACATCATGACGCTCAATGCAGTGATGGTGAAGATCGAGAACACGAACAGCTTGCGTGCCCAGACCGTGTCATCCACTGCCTTGTAGCCGGTCCAGGCCATGTACAACCAGTACATGCCCATGGCCGCAGCCACTGCGAGGTAGCTCATGCCAGCGTAACCGCTGAAGGTCAGCATCAAGGTCGCTACGAGGAACGCCAGGATGTAGAGCAGGATGTGCTTCTTGGCCACTTGAATCCCGCGCTTCACTGGCAGCACCGGAATCGATGCGGCCAGGTAATCGTTGAAGCGGAAGATCGCGATGGCGTAGGAATGCGGCATCTGCCACAGGCTGAACATCACCAGCAACGTCAGCGCGGCCATGTCGAAGCTGTTGGTGACGGCGACGTAACCGATCACTGGCGGCATGGCGCCCGACAGACTGCCCACCAGCGTGCCGTGAACCGACTTGCGCTTGAGGTACAGGCTGTAGAAGCCGACGTAGATGATGAAGCCGATCACCGCGAACAAAGCGGCCAACGGATTGGCCACCTTGTACAACAACGCAACGCCGAGAACACCAAGGATGGTCGCATAGACCAGGGCCAGTTTCAGGGAGATCAAGCCCTGCACCAGCACCCGGTTTTTAGTGCGTTCCATCTTCAGGTCGATGTCGCGGTCGATGCAGTTGTTGAACACGCAACCGGAGGCAACAACCAGGGATGTACCGATCATGGCAGCCAGAAACACCGCCAGATCCACATGCCCTTTCGAGGCCAGGAAAAACCCGCCTGCCACAGAAAGCACGTTACCGAAAATGATCCCCGGTTTGGTGATTTGGATAAAGTGCTTGAGCGACATCGGGTCTTACCTCACTTCGCCATCATGTAGGTGTGGATGCTGAACATGATCCACAACGACAGGCCAACCAGCAGCACGATTACGATCGCCGTAAAGACGAATGCAATCACGTTGTTACGCTGAGCAATGGAACGGTCCAGGTGCAGGAAGTAATACAGGTGAACGATCACCTGGATCACGGCGAACAACAGAACGATTGCCAGCGTGGTGGCCTTCGGCAGGCTCGGGTACATCACCAGACCGAAAGGAATCACGGTCAGGATCACCGACAGGATGAAGCCAATGGCGTACGACTTTACGCTGCCGTGGCCAGCATCATGGCTGTCATGGGAGTGTGCATTAGCCATTACAGAGTCCCCATCAGGTAAACAACGGTGAATACGCAGATCCACACCACGTCCAGGAAGTGCCAGAACAGGCTCAGGCAGCTCAGACGGGTCTTGTTGGTCGCCGTCAGGCCGTGCTTGTTGACCTGGTACATCATGATGCCCATCCAGATCAGACCCGCAGATACGTGCAGACCGTGGGTACCGACCAGGGTGAAGAACGCGGACAGGAAGCCCGAACGGCTAGGACCGAAGCCCTCGGAGATCAGCAGGTGGAACTCGTTGATCTCCATGGCGATAAAGCCTGCGCCGAGCAGGAAGGTCATGAACAACCAACCCAGGACCGCCTGCTTCTTGCCTTTGTACAACGCCAGCATGGCGAAGCCGTAGGTGATCGAACTGAACAACAGCAGAGCGGTTTCGCCCAGCACGTATGGCAGTTCGAAGATGTCGTGGCCCGACGGGCCACCGGCTACGTTGTTTACCAGTACTGCGTACACCGCGAAGATCGACGCAAACAGAATGCAGTCGGTCATCAGGTAGAGCCAGAAACCGTATACGGTCATCTCGCCCGAGTCGTGGTGATGGTCATCGTGCCCATGGTCACCATGGGCGTGTCCAACATTGGTCACTAAGTTCGACATGGTTTAAGCCTGTTCCAACGAGGTTTCAACACGGGTGGCACCGGCCGGGATTTTCCCTGCCGCAACCAGACGCTTGTGCTGCTCGGCTTCGATACGCTCGATCGTTTCAACCGGAACCATATAGCCCTGGTCGTCACGTGCAGCGTGGATCACGAAGTAGATGACGGTGCCGGCCAGGCTGGCGATCGCCAACCACCAGATGTGCCAGATCATCGCGAAACCGAAGACGGTCAACAGTGCGCCCATCACCACGCCAGTGGCGGTGTTGTTCGGCATGTGGATCGGCTCGTACTTGGCCGGACGCTGGTACGCAGTACCGTTTTCCTTGGCTTCGGTGAACGGGTCGATGCAGTCAGCCTTAGGCAGCACAGCAAAGTTGTAGAACGGAGGTGGCGACGAGGTCGACCATTCCAGGGTGTGTGCATTCCACGGGTCACCGTGATCGCAAACGTTCTCTGGCTTGTTGCGGTCGCGCACACTGACGTACAGCTGGATCAGTTGGCAGGCGATACCGACAGCGATCATCACCGCACCGAACATGGCAACGTACAGGTACGGTACCCACTCAGGGTTGGTGGTGGCGTTCAGACGACGGGTCATGCCCATGAAGCCCAGTGCATAGAGCGGCATGAACGCGACGAAGAAGCCCGAGATCCAGAACCAGAACGCTGCTTTACCCCAGCCTTCGTGCAGCTTGAAGCCGAACGCTTTCGGGAAGTAGAACGCGAAACCAGCGATGTAACCGAATACCGCACCGCCGATGATCACGTTGTGGAAGTGCGCGATCACGAACAGGCTGTTGTGCAGCACGAAGTCAGCACCCGGGATGGCCAGCAGTACGCCGGTCATGCCGCCGATGGCGAAGGTCACCATGAAGCCCAGGGTCCACAGAACCTGGCTGGTGAAGCGCAGACGGCCCTGGTAGATGGTGAACAGCCAGTTGAACAGCTTCACACCCGTCGGGATGGAAATCAGCATCGTCGCCAGACCGAAGAAGGCGTTGACGCTGGCACCCGAACCCATGGTGAAGAAGTGGTGCAGCCAAACCATGAAGCCCAGTACCGAGATCGCGCCCGAGGCGTAGATCATCGAGTGGTGGCCGAACAGTTTCTTGCCGGTGAACGCCGAGATCACTTCCGAGAAGATGCCGAAGGCCGGCAGGATCAGGATGTAAACCTCAGGGTGGCCCCACGCCCAGAACAGGTTGACGTACATCATTGGATTGCCACCAAGTTCATTGGTGAAAATGTGGAAATCCATGTAACGGTCAAGGGTCAGCAGTGCCAGGGTAGCGGTCAGGATCGGGAACGAAGCCACGATCAGAACGTTTGCCCAGGTGCAGGTCCAGGTGAAGATCGGCATGTCCATCAGTTTCATGCCAGGGGTACGCATTTTCAGTACGGTCGCGAGGAAGTTAACCCCCGTTAACGTCGTACCTAACCCGGATAGCTGTAGCGCCCAGATGTAGTAGTCCATGCCCACGCCAGGGCTGTATTGCAGACCTGACAGCGGTGGATAGGCAACCCAACCGGTCTTGGCGAATTCGCCGACACCAAGGGACAGGTTGATCAGCACTACGCCGGACACCAGCAGCCAGAAGCTCAGGGAGTTCAGGAACGGGAACGCAACGTCACGCGCGCCGATCTGCAGCGGCACTGCAAGGTTCATCAGGCCGGTGAAGAATGGCATCGCCATGAAGATGATCATGATCACACCGTGAGCGGTGAAGATCTGGTCATAGTGTTCAGGTGGCAGGTAGCCAGGCGAACCCTCGGTGGCCATGGCCAACTGGGTACGCATCATGATGGCGTCGGCAAAACCGCGCAGCAGCATGACCATGGCGACGATGATGTACATCACGCCGATTTTCTTGTGGTCGACCGAAGTCAGCCACTCGGTCCACAAGTAGGTCCACTTCTTGAAGTAGGTGATTGCAGCGAACAGCGCCAGACCACCGAGGGCGATCATGGCGATGGTCACCATCACGATCGGCTCGTGGAATGGGACTGCTTCCCAACTTAATTTACCAAACATCGTTTACTCCTCTGCCCCGGCAGCTGAATGCGAACTCGAGTCAATTTCCGTGGCCGCCACTTCTTTCTCTTTCTTCTCGTGCTTCAGCGGCTTGCCCGGCTTCATACCTTCGTACTTGTCGACGATGATCTGGAACTGGTTCGGCGTGACCGAGGAGTAGAGCTCGACTGGGTTGTTCTGGCTCGGTTTGGCAAGGGCCGCGTATTCAGCTTGATCAAGCTGTTTAGGTGACTTCTTGACTTCACTTACCCAGGCGTCGAAATCTTCCTGAGTGGTGGAGATAGCCTTGAATTTCATACCGGTGAAACCCGCGCCGCTGTAGTTGGCGGAGATACCGTCCATTTCAGCGTTGCGGTCAGCGATCAGGTGCAGCTTGGTCTGCATGCCCGCCATCGCGTAGATCTGGCCGCCCAGACCCGGGATGAAGAACGAGTTCATCACAGCGTCAGAGGTGATCTTGAAGTTGATGGGCGTGTGCGCCGGGAACACGATCTTGTTGACCGTGGCGATGCCTTGTTCCGGGTAGATGAACAGCCACTTCCAGTCCAGCGCGACCACTTCGATGGTCACTGGCTTGACGTCGGATTGAATCGGACGATACGGGTCCAGTTCGTGGGTCGAAATGTAGGTGATGTAACCCAGGGCAATGATGATCAGGACCGGGATGGTCCAGACTGCCACTTCGATCTTGGTCGAGTGCGACCATTTCGGGGTGTAGACGGCGTTCTTGTTCGACGCGCGGTACTTCCAGGCGAACAGGAAGGTCATGACGATAACCGGCACGACGACCAACAGCATCAGCAGGGTCGCGGTGATGATCAGGTTTCGCTGTTCCAGGCCAACCTGGCCCGTTGGATTGAGCAAGGTCATGTTGCAGCCTCCCAGCAACAACGTGCCGAGCAGCGGCACTAGGCCTAGTAATCTGGGGTACCTGTTTTTACTCATCTCACGACCTCTAAAGCAGCTTGCGCAATGCAGTTGGGTTTTGATCGCCAACACTTCACCCTGCCAAGGGTTGGCATTTTCTTTGGATTGAATAAGGGCCGCCCGTCGCGCGTCAGACGCTCGACAAAACCTGGGACAGCGGTCAGTTCTTATTCGAATTCGTGGTCAAAGGCCTTGTTACAGACCAATTCCATTTGGTGCGGAAAGTTGGAAGGCACCGACACCTGGGTGTCTTGAAAGCCTTTCGACTCACTCGACACCCGACTTCCTGCTCGCCTCCTTAATAAAGGCTGAACAGTGCCGGGAATTCAGTGCGGGCGATTGTAGATAGGTAGCGCCCTATACACCATGTCTTATCCCGAAATAATTTTTATCCGTTCGAGCAACAATGCATCACCATTTTTGCAAAAGTTCCACATGTTATCGAAATAGATTCTCAACAAAAACACCAAAAATTGTGGGTGTACCCGCGTCAGTTCAGACAGCTCCGAAGGCCTTTTCCGAACGCTGGAACAGCGCAAAGCCCGATAACCCAAGGCTTTTGGCCATCTGCCAGCGCTTGTTAAAACTGCCTGCTCTGGCACTCGCGTGCTAAAGCCAAAAAACCCTGAAACTGACCAATCCTTTTTTGTAACAACGACCAATTCCGCGTCATCGAAGCGGCCTGCGACACGGCGCGTGTGACAACATGTCGCACACTTGCCACACCCTTCCTTGCCACCCGTCACGGTGTTTTCACAAACACCTCGAAATGCAAAACGCCCCGACATACTGATACGCAAATCGAGGCGTTTTCTGTATCGGCCAGACAGCCGATTAGTTGACTCAGCGCAGTGCTTTTCGGTTACGCGAGGTCAGCAGCGGGACCAGAATCACCACCAGCACGAACGCCAGCAATGCCCATTGTGCCAACGACAGACCGAGGATCGGCGGGTACGGCGTCGAGCAGAAACCGTCGACCTGGAAGCCCAGCGGGAAGATCTTCGCCAGCGGCAGGTCATCGACAATCGGCTGCAGCACATCGATGCCGCAGCTCACCGCCGGGTAGAACTGGGTGTACACGTGATGCCCGGCCACACCGGCCCCGGCAATCGCGCAGATCACCACCAGCACTTCGAACGCGGTGATGCTGCGGCGCGTGCGCATGGCTGCGCCGATGAACGCGAACAGCGCGATCAGCAGCAACGCGTAGCGCTGCAAAATGCACAGTGGGCACGGCGCCTCGCCGAGCACGATCTGCATGTACAGCGCACCACCGATCAGTGCCAGGCAGATGATGCCCAGCAACACCAGAAAGCGCCGCTCACGTCCCAGTCGAATCGTTTCCTCGCTCATCGCGTTTCCCTTATATGTCCATGGTTCAGCTGGATGGCGGCTGCGCCTGCAGTTGCGCCATCAAGCTGATGTTGTCTTCGATATGCCAATTGGCCGCGATGCGACCGTTGTCGATCTGATAGATATCGGTTGCCCGGAAGTCTACACGCTGGCCCTGCCCTTTGAGAGCCTTGAACGTACCGCTGAAGTGCCCGCGAAAGTGCAGATGCACCACCACGCGATCACCGGCGATGATCATTTGCTCGATGTCGCAACTCAAGTCCGGAACAGCCGTGCGAAAGAACTTCGACGCCAGCAACGGCCCGGTCGGCCCCTGCACCCGACCTTCGGGCGGCGTCTGGTCGACAAACTGCGGCGACAACGCCGCTACGGCCAACGCCTCTTCACCGGAATTCCAGAAACTGCCATAACGCCGCGCGGCCAGGGTCATGGCTTCTACCTGCGCCTTGGGCAGGCTCTGATCGACGATCAGCGTCTGCGGTTTGATCAAGGCAGATTCGGCAGCAGCAAACGGGCTGGCCAGCCACGCGACCGAAAGACCGATGGCTGCAAAGCTGAAACGACGGGCGAAGATGAAATGCGACATGGGGGCGATCCTGATCATGTAAACGAACGAGCGCCTATCATCAGCATCGGGGAATAAACGATAAACCGGTTAAGAAACGATTAACCTTTAAACACTTTTTAAGAATCGAGACCGCGTAACGGCCTTCGCGAGCAGGCTCGCTCCCACATTGGATCTGCGTTGTACACAAATCCTGTGGGAGCGAGCCTGCTCGCGAATGAAGGCAACCCGGTTCTGAATTATTCCAAAGCCGCAGCCGGCCCGAAGAACTCATAACGGCTCTGCTTCTCAGGCACACCCAAGGCTTTCAGATGGCGCTTGATCGCCCCCATGAATCCCTTCGGCCCAAGGAAGTAAGCGTCGACATCACGCTGAGCCGGCAACCACTCGCCCAGCAGCGCCTGATCCAGCATCCCGACCTTGTCCGCCGCCGGGCTCACGCCGTCATCTTCGGCATAGCAGTAAAAACGCTTGAGTTGCGGATGACGCGCCGCCAGCTCATCAATCCAGTCGCGGAACGCGTGCACGCGGCCATTGCGCGCGCAGTGGATAAAGTGCACCGGACGCTCGGTTTCCAGCGCCGCTTCAAGCATCGCCAGTGTCGGCGTGATACCCACCCCGCCACTGATCAGCACCAACGGCTTGTCACTTGCGGTCAGCGTGAACTCACCCGATGGCGGGAACAGCTGAATGCTGGCGCCGACCTGCAGTTGATCGTGCAAGTGGTTGGACGCTCGGCCACCCGGTTCGCGTTTGACGCTGATGCGGTACTGACCGTTGTTCGCCAGTGCCGACAGCGAGTAGTTGCGGCGGATTTCCTCGCCATCAAGGATCAGCTTCATGCCAATGTACTGACCCGGTTCGGCCGCGAGAATCGGGCCTTTGTCTGCTGGTTCGAAGTAGAAGGAGACAATTTCCGCGCTCTCATCGACCCTGGCCGCGACGATGAACTCACGCGCCCCGCGCCAGCCGCCGACGGCGTGTTCTTTCTGGTCGTAAATCGCGGTTTCGGCGCCGATCAGAATGTCTGCCAATTGCCCATAAGCCGCACCCCACGCGCTCATCACTTCCGGTGTGGCGATCTCTTCGCCAAGCACTTCAGAAATCGCACGCAGCAGGCAGGCGCCGACAATCGGGTAGTGCTCCGGAAGGATCTGCAGGGCGACGTGCTTATTGATGATCTTCGCCACCAGATCGCCCAACTGATCGAGTTGATCAATGTGCCGCGCATACATCAGCACGCCATTGGCCAAGGCGCGTGGCTGGTCACCGCTGGCCTGGTGGGCCTGGTTAAACAGCGGCCGGACTTCCGGGTATTCGGAGAGCATCATGCGATAGAAGTGGGTGATCAGCGCTTCACCGCCGCTTTCCAGCAGAGGCACGGTGGATTTGACGATGGCACGATCCTGAACGCTAAGCATAAGGTGACTCCTGAGCTTCTTGGAAAAGTTACCTTTGGGTTATCAGTATTCGTGCCAACTAATTTATTCATATAAATCAATGATTTGAGGTTTACGTAGTCATAAAGACTCAAAGAGCCTTATAGTCATCCCGACTACATCTTGTCTCTTTGACTACAAAACCATGACCGCAAAATCCCTGCTCACCGCGCTGCTGCCTCTAGTGTCCGACCTGTCCCGCGAACTGCCCGAGGGCGAGCGTTATCGGCGCTTGCTCGAAGCCATGCGCGCGCTACTGCCGTGCGATGCCGCCGCATTGTTGCGCCTCGACGGCGAAGCGCTGGTGCCGCTGGCCGTGGACGGTTTAAGTACGGACACCCTCGGTCGGCGCTTCAAGGTCAGCGAGCACCCGCGCTTCGAAATTCTCCTCAGCGGAACCGGCCCCACGCGCTTCGCCGCCGACAGCGACTTGCCCGATCCTTATGACGGTCTCGTCGACGGACTCGACGAACACCTCGAAGTCCACGATTGCCTCGGCTGCCCATTATTTGTCGATGAAAAACTCTGGGGCCTGATCACCCTCGACGCCCTCGACCCCGAGCGTTTCGAACCGATCGAACTCGACGCCCTGCAAGCCTTCGCCAGCCTCGCCTCGGCCACGGTCAACGCCGCCGAACGCATCCAGCGTTTAGCCAATCGCGCTGAAGACGAGCACCAGCGCGCCGAGGTTTATCGCCAGGCCAGCGGTCAGCAGAACCGCGAAATGATCGGCCAGAGCAAGGCGCTGAAAAAACTGGTGGAGGAAATCAATCTGGTCGGCGGCAGCGATCTGACCGTATTGATCACCGGCGAAACCGGGGTCGGCAAAGAGCTGGTCGCCCAGGCGATTCACGCCGCTTCAGCGCGCGCCGACCAACCGATCATCAGCCTCAACTGCGCCGCCCTGCCCGACACACTGGTCGAAAGCGAACTGTTCGGCCACGTGCGCGGCGCCTTCACCGGCGCCACCAGCGACCGTCGCGGCAAGTTCGAACTGGCCAATGGCGGCACGCTGTTTCTCGATGAAGTCGGCGAACTGTCGCTGACCGTGCAGGCGAAACTGCTGCGCGTTTTGCAGAGCGGCCAGTTGCAGCGATTGGGTTCGGACAAGGAGCATCAGGTCGATGTGCGCCTGATTGCCGCGACCAACCGTGACCTGGCCGAAGAAGTGCGCAGCGGTCGCTATCGCGCCGACTTTTACCATCGCCTGAGCGTGTACCCGCTACGCGTGCCGGCGCTGCGTGATCGCGGCCGCGATGTGTTGTTGCTCAGCGGTTTTTTCCTTGAACAGAATCGCTCGCGCATGGGCCTGAACAGCCTGCGCCTGAGCAGCGACGCCCAGGAAGCGCTGCTCGCCTACACTTGGCCGGGCAATGTGCGTGAACTGGAACACTTGATCGGGCGCAGTGCGTTGAAGGCGCTGGGCAACTGCCAGGTGCGGCCGAAGATCCTCAGTTTGAGTGCGGCAGATCTGGATCTGCCGCGTGAGGTTGTGGATAACTCGGTTGAGGCTGTTGTTGGTGCGGTGACCGAGATGCCGCTGATCAGCGGGGATTTGCGCAGTGCGACCGAGCAGTATCAGCGGCGTTTGATCAGTGCGGCGCTGGAGCGTAATCAGGATAACTGGGCGAGTGCGGCGCGGGAGCTGGGGCTGGATCGGGCGAATCTTGGGCGGATGGCCAAGCGGTTGGGGATGAAGAGCTAAAAGCACACCCTCACCCTAGCCCTCTCCCAGAGGGAGAGGGGACTGACCGAGGCGTCTTTCGCCATACGCCGACCTGAAATATCGAGTCGATTATGGATTCGGCAGAGCAGGTTCAGGTCGGTGAATTACTACAATATTCCCCAATCGGCCCCCTCTCCCTCCGGGAGAGGGCTGGGGTGAGGGGCTTTGGCTTTAGATCGAAACACAACCCGACAACTAACCTAAAGCCCAACCTTTTGACGCCGATAACCCGGCATCAATAGTTTCTGGCGATTCCCACCCTCGCCCACCACCTTTCCACAGAAGGTTCATATGTCCTCCACCAAAGCCCGCGCAGATTCACTTTCGCTTCTGCTGTTTACCTTGCGCAGCGGCAAGCTGATGGCGATCAACCTGCTGAAAGTCAGTGAAATCATCCCCTGCCCGCCGCTGACCAAACTGCCGGAGTCGCACCCGCACGTGAAAGGCATCGCCACGTTGCGCGGTGCTTCCCTGTCGGTGATCGACCTCAGCCGCGCCATCGGCGAGCGCCCGCTGGAAGACCCGAACGGCGGCTGCCTGATCGTCACCGACGTCAGCCGCTCGAAGCAGGGTCTGCACGTGCAGGCGGTGAGTAAAATCGTCCACTGCCTGACCACCGACATCAAACCGCCGCCGTTCGGCTCCGGCGGCTCGCGCGCCTACATCACCGGCGTGACCTCGGTGGACGGCACGCTGGTGCAGGTACTGGATATCGAAAAGGTTATCCACAGCATCGCCCCGGCGCAGATCGAAATGGCCCCGACCGACCTGACAATGGAAGACGCCGAAGTGCTCGGCAATGCGCGCATTCTGGTGGTCGATGACAGCCAGGTGGCGCTGCAGCAATCGGTGCACACCCTGCGCAATCTCGGCCTGCAATGCCACACCGCACGCAGCGCCAAGGAAGCCATCGACTGCCTGCTCGACCTGCAAGGCACCGCGCAGCAGATCAACCTGATCGTCTCCGATATCGAAATGTCCGAGATGGACGGCTACGCCTTCACCCGCACCCTGCGCGAGACCCCGGACTTCGCCCATTTGTACGTGCTGCTGCACACCTCGCTCGACAGCGCGATGAACAGCGAGAAAGCGCGGCTGGCCGGGGCGAACGGCGTGCTGACCAAGTTCTCCTCGCCGGAACTGACCCACTGCCTGATCGAAGCGGCCAAACACGTCGCCGCCCACGGGCACTGAGTCTTGGCCGAGACGTATTGTTTTCTGATGCGGCGCGATCTGACCAGGGACGCGCCGCAGGCGCTGGTGCCGCAAGGCATTGAACTGTGCACGTACTCCGTCGAACTGGCGGCGGACGCGCATGACTTGATGCAACTCGGCTACCGCGAAGGTGGTGGCCGAGTGCCGGCGCTGGACGTTTGGCAGCGGCAGTTCGAAAGCGATCCTGAATACGATCCGAGCCTGTGTTTAATTGCCCGCGATGCCGAAGGCGTGGTCGGTGTGGCGCAGTGCTGGACCAGCGCCTATATCAAGAATCTGGTGGTGCATCCGCGCATGCAGGGGCGCGGATTGGGCCGGGCGTTGTTGCTCAATGCATTCAAGGTGTTTCAGCAACGCCGCGAAGGGTTTGTTGATCTGAAGGTGCTGGAAGACAACCGGCGGGCGCAGCGGTTGTATGAAAGTGCCGGGATGTACGTGGTCCGCCGCGAGCTGGTGCCGGACTGATTAAAGTCAAAAGATCGCAGCCTTCGGCAGCTCCTACAGGGAACCGCATATCCATGTAGGAGCTGCCGAAGGCTGCGATCTTTTAATCGTGTCCCAGGCAACAAAACTCTTTAGGCATACTCCAACCTTGGCCACCCACGCCCAAGGACGCCCATCATGAAAGCCATCACCTTAAGCCTGCTCTGCCTCACCGCCCTCGCCTCCCAGGTCCAAGCCTCGAGCCCCGACGCCTGGGCCGCTTACGACAAAACCGTACTCGCCAGTTGCACCAAGGCCAGCGGTCTGAAAAGCGCCAAACCGGTCGGCACGCCCGCACAATTCGATGACCGCGTCGGCTATACCGCCGTCCTGCTGCAAGGCCAATACCCGCAAAAACACATGAAAGGCCAGCAAGGCACCGAGCTTTGCCTGTACAACAAACAATCGAAAACCGCCTTCGTCACCGAGTGGGACTCGATCCGTCCGACCGCCAAAGCCCAGTGAGTGGCGCATAACTTGCTTCGATCCGCGCCTGTGCGGTGGTTTTCCGCCACCGTTTCACACCCTGATTGAAGACAGATCGCTCAATGAATACGACGTTTTCCTGCGTAGGCTGCGGCAAATGCTGCACCGACCACCATGTCCCGCTGACCCTGGCCGAAGCCCGCATGTGGGCGGCGGATGGCGGTCAGGTGATCGTGCTGGTGGAGGCTTTTCTCGGTAATGGCCTGGGTTTGCCGGCGCAGCAGCGGGAACATGCCGAACGTCGCTCAACGCACGTTCGCAGCGGCACGACAGACGCCCATGTAGCAATCACCTTCGCCGCTTACAACGTCGGCCGCTGCCGGAATCTTGACGAAGAAAACCTGTGCCGGATCTACGAGCGACGGCCGTTGGTGTGCCGCATTTATCCGGCGGAAATCAATCCGCATATCCCGCTCAACCCTGCCGCCAAGGATTGCCCGCCGGAGTCCTGGCAACAGGGGCCGGTGCTGATTGCCGGGGGCGAGTTGGTCGATCAGGAGCTGATTGAATTGATTCAACGTTCGCGCCAGGCCGATCGCGATGACATCGGCATCAAGGACGCGATCTGCGCGACGCTGGGGATTCGCACCACAGCGCTGAAGGGTGACGGCTTTACTGCGTATTTGCCGAACATGGATGCGTTTGCGGCGGTGATTGATCAGGTAACGGCCCAACCGTTGACGATGGCGCCGAGTGAGTGGGTGTTTCATCTGTCGGGCGATGATGTGGCCGGGCAGGTGTTGGCGGCGGGGGCACAGGTGGTGACTGAGCCGGCGCAGACCTATGCGTTTATCTCGCTTCGGGCGGCTTGATCGGGGTTTTGCAAGATCGAACTGGCCTCATCGCTGGCAAGCCAGCTCCAACAGGTATCTCGGGCATTCACATAATTTGTGTACGACACAGAACCCTGTGGGAGCTGGCGGGAATAAAACTCAGCGCTTGCCCATCGAACGACGGGTGCCCGGCGGCGCCATGCCCGGGGTCTTGGTGTGGCCGTTCTTGGCGCCGTTCTTGTACCAAGGCTGGTTCGAGCCTTTGGCAGCGGCCAGTTCGCCCGGTTTGAAGGGGAACTTGAATGCCGGGATTTCGGCTTTGGTTTCGCTGGTATCGGCCAGTTCAGCCGAGACATCGCTCACGGCGTCGTCAACCGGCGGCAGGGTCGGGGAAGTCATAAAAGCTCCGGAAAGCAAAAAGTCGGGCCCGATCAGTGAGCCGCGAAGGCGCGCAGTATACCTGTGCGCCATGGCTCGGCACCTGAAGATTTGCAGCGCACGCCGAACGGTTTACAGATAACTGATGATGACAATGCCTTTGTCGTTCGAGGTCTTCAGCGCTTCGTAGCGCATGGAAATCGGCAGCGCCTGATGACTGCAAGCATTGCGATCGGTGTCGACATCGACTTTCACGCCGGGCGTGATTTCGATCTGACGAGAATCACGAGCAACAAACGCCCCGACCGGTCCGACCTGACAACCCGAATCAACGATTTGCCCGCTGAAGCGGATCTCACCGGATTGACTGGCCGGCGCGGCGAACGCTGTGAGTGGAAGCAAGAGAAGCACAGACGGCAGAGCGGTTTTCAGCTTCATTTCAAGACACTCCCGAAGTGGACGGCCCAGAGAGATTTGGGCCGTGCGCGGCCTGAGCCATACAAGCTGTATCCGCTCATAGAGGCGGATCTTTAAGAGATTAGTCAGGATCGCAAGCCGTGCCGGATGTCAGTTAATTCGTTGCTGGACGTTACTCAATAATTGCGAGGTGCTTTCCAACAACTGCGCCAGAAGCGCGTCATCCTCATCCATATACCCTTCGTATTCTGCGAGATTGCGCCGCTCATGACACAACGCGAACAATCGCACCTGAACCTTGCTGATATGCGCCGTATGCACCAGACACTGAAAGACCAGATAGCGTTTATCCGATCGATAGCCACTCAATCGGAGCGCAGTCAGCGCCAACGCGTGCGCTGCGTTATAAGCCAAGTCGAAACGGCTGGAAAAAGACAATGTAGAAGTTTGCGCATCCTTGAGCCGATCCACGGCCGAGCGCATCAAGCCCTCACACTCCTTGCGATCCGGCGGCTCCGCTTTCAGCCCACCGCTACGTAGAAGATTCTCCAGACTCTCGTTGCTGCCCATCCTTGGACTCCAAAGGGTTTGCCCCTAACAGATCGATTTTTTCCTGCTGCACCACCCGCACGACAAAGCTGTTTTGCGCAGCCAGTTTCGCCGCCCAGTCTTGCGGGGTGTAAAGCGTCGGATTGATGGGACGACCCAATTGCTCCTCCATGGGCATGAGCCGTTCCATGACGTCACTGTAGTGCAGGCCTTCGCCGATCAGCATGAGATCAATGTCACTGAGTGTGTTTGCTGTGTCCTTGGCGATGGAGCCATAGACAAACGCCCAGGTGATCTGCTCGGTAAATGGCTGCAATGCCTGACGCAGAGGCTCGGCGATGCCAAACGTCTTGCGGGCGATGCCCAGTAGTTCGGCATAGATGGGACAGGTGGGATTGGCCTGGTAATGGTTCTGATTGCCCACTCTCGTCATGCGCAACACACCGGCTCGCTGCAGACGGTCGAGTTCACGCATGAGACTGCCTTTGCCAACACGCGCCCAGCGCGCGATCTCATTGGCATAGAAAGTCTGGTCAGGCTTACCGAACAGCAGACCCAACACTTTTTGTTGAGTGGTGGTAAACAGCGCTTCGCTTAGAGAGATCGTTTCCACTGTGAAGCCCAAAGAGTCCCAAAAAGGGAACGATAGGTCCCTTTTTGGGACTTATCAACCTTGAGAATATTTCCAGAGACAGCGGCCACAGACCAATAGCCATCGCGAACAGGCTCACACCCACATTTGGAATGCGATCCCCTTGTAGGAGCGAGCCTGCTCGCGAAGAACGATGACGCGGTGTTCAGACGGATTATGTCTGCGGATCAACCCGATCCAGCGCCCGGTTTACCGCCAGCTCGGCGAGCATGACGATCTGCTGAATCGCCAGCGCCGTACTGCGCTGCGGACGACTGAGCTGATCGGCCAGATCACCGGCCATGACATTGGCTGAAGCCAGCGATTCGCAGGCGTGGGCCAGCAGGCTTTCGGTGTCGATGTTCGGGTGGATGAGGAACATCGTACTGGGCTGACGCGGCTTGACCGGTTCGGGGCAGAGGTAGAAATCGAGAGCGCGCTTGATGGCTTCGCGGGTTTTGATCTGATCGTCGGCGCGGAGGGCGTCTTCGAGTGGGGTGGTGGGATCGATGGGTGGATCGGGAACTGGCTTAGTCATTGATTCAGTCCTTACTGATTGGAGCCAACAATTACCGTTTCTCACGCGGCGAATTGGGTGGCAGCTACGTACGGGGTGAGAAACCGGGCAAGGACCAGTACAACCTCCGGCCGGACCGAAGTCCGCCCGCACATAGCTGCCATAAAAAAGCAGGCAGCAATCAGCTGGCGCCGATTATGACGGTACTGGTGTTGGAATAATACTTAGCCCGGGTTCTCACACCCGATCACCGAGTTTTCGGCGACACCCAAAGACTAGAGAGCGCACGTCCGACGGACAACCTGAAAACCTTGTGGGAAGGTTCTGGTTATTTGACACAAATTTAAACAGCCAAAAGCCAACCCTCACCCTAGCCCTCTCCCGGAGGGAGAGGGGACTGACCGAGTCGTTTGGGAGAGCTACGCCGACGTGAAATACCGAGTCGAACTCAGATTCTGAAACAGATCAAAAGCCCCTCACCCTAGCCTTCTCCCGGAGGGAGAGGGGACTGACCGTGGTGTTTGCGGGAGGTACGCCGACGTGCAATACCTCGTTGAATTTGGATCTTGAAAAGCACACAAATCGGCTCCCTCTCCCTCGGGAGAGGGCTGGGGTGAGGGGCAAATCCACCACAAATCCAAAGCCGAGCACGCTGTGCTCCTCACCACTCAATAGGCCGAGTGTCAGCTCGCCTGCTTTTGATCTTGATCCACGGGCGACGTCGGAAGGCTGAGTGGAGGGATTGATCCGGGCGTGGGAGCGCAGCGACCGTTTGGCGAAGCCAAACACAGCGGGAGTAGGTGCAGCGAAGCAAACCGGAGACGCTGCGCCCGGATCGATCCCGGAGCGAAGGAACCCCGAGCCCCAGCGAGCGGGCCGTACGTAGGAGCAAGCGTTTTTTGCTTACTTTTTTAGGCGCTCTTGTAAAAAAGTGAGTCGCCGTAAGGGCGAAACCCTAAGCCGCCGTTACCGCAGCAACGGATCCACCGCAAAGAAAACTGACAGCGCTGACAGCTAGCCGTCACCCTACTGACCCGCAGACAGGTTTATAAAGACAACAACCCTGCCCAAACTCCGCCCGGCGCCCACCCCGCATGCGAATCCAAAAGAACAAAGCCCTGCTAGCCCTAGTGATCGTCTTGGCCGCCGCAGGCACATGGTGGGCAATGAAACCCGCCCCCACCAAACTCGCCACCCCCACCGCCATCCCCGTGCGAGTCATCGCGGTCAGCGAAAAAGACGTCCCCCGCTACACCAGCGGCATCGGCTCCGTACTCTCATTACACAGCGTCGTCGTGCGCCCACAAATAGACGGCATCCTCACCAAAATCCTCGTCAAAGAAGGCCAACTCGTCAAAGCAGGCGACCTGCTGGCCACCATCGACGACCGCTCCATCCGCGCCAGCCTCGACCAGGCCCGCGCCCAACTGGGCGAAAGCCAGGCGCAACTGCAAGTCGCCCAGGTCAACCTCAAACGCTACAAACTGCTCACCGTCGACGACGGCATCTCGAAACAGACCTACGACCAGCAACAAGCCCTGGTCAACCAGCTCAAAGCCACCGCCCAAGGCAACCAAGCCTCGATCGACGCCGCGCAAGTACAACTGTCCTACACGCAAATCCGCTCCCCGGTCACCGGCCGCGTCGGTATTCGCACAGTAGATGAAGGCAACTTCCTGCGCACGACCGACACCGCCGGACTGTTCACCGTCACCCAGATCGACCCGATCGCCGTCGAATTCTCCCTGCCCCAGCAAATGCTGCCGACCCTGCAAGGCCTGATCAACGATCCACAGCGTGCGCAGGTCAAGGCCTACATCGGCGCCGACACCGATGGCGAAACCGGCAACCTGCTCGGCGAAGGGCACCTGACCCTGATCGACAACCAGATCAACGCCAACACCGGCACCATCCGCGCCAAAGCCGAATTCGACAACGCCAGCCAAAAACTCTGGCCCGGCCTGCTGGTGACGGTAAAAATTCAGACAGCCCTCGACAAAGATGCGCTGGTCGTCCCGCCCACCGTCGTACAACGTGGCCTCGATCAACACTTCGTTTACCGAGTGAATGGCGACAAGGTCGAAGCGGTGCAGGTGCAGATGGTTCACCAAGGCAGCGGCCAGGACATCATCAAAGGCGTGAAGGCCGGTGATGTGCTGGTGACCGATGGCCAGTCGCGGCTCAAACCCGGTTCGACCGTGCAAGTCATGAGCGAGCCGCCGCAGGTGGTGCAAGCGGAGCCGAAACCATGAAGGCGCACAAAGGCGTCTCCACGTGGTGTATCGATCACCCGGTCGCAACAATTCTGCTGACCATTGCCTTGGTACTGGTCGGGTTGATTGCCTTCCCGCGCTTACCGATTGCCCCACTGCCGGAAGCGGAATTTCCGACGATTCAGGTGTCCGCGAAATTGCCCGGCGCCAGCCCCGACACCATGGCCTCGTCCGTGGCCACGCCGCTGGAGGTGCAATTCAGTGCCATCCCCGGCATGACCCAGATGACTTCCAGCAGTGCGCTCGGCTCTACCCTGCTGACCCTGCAATTCAGCCTCGACAAGAGCATCGACACCGCCGCTCAGGAAGTCCAAGCAGCGATCAACACCGCCGCCGGCAAGTTGCCCAAAGACATGCCAACGCTGCCGACCTGGAGGAAGGTCAACCCGGCCGACAGCCCGGTGCTGATCCTCAGTGTCAGCTCGACGCAGATGCCCGGCACCGAACTCAGCGATCTGGTGGAAACCCTGCTCGCGCGTCAGATCAGTCAGATAGACGGCGTAGGCCAAATCAACATCACCGGTCAGCAACGTCCGGCGATCCGCGTTCAGGCTTCGGCGGACAAACTCGCGGCGATCGGCCTGACCCTCGCCGACATCCGTCTGGCGATCCAGCAAACCAGCCTCAACCTCGCCAAGGGCGCGCTGTACGGCGAGTCGAGTATTTCCACGCTGTCGACCAACGACCAGTTGTTCCAGCCTGAGGAGTACCGCCAGCTCATCGTTTCCTACAAGGATGGCGCCCCGGTTCACCTAAGAGATGTCGCCAACGTTATCAACGGTTCGGAAGATGATTATGTGCAAGCGTGGGCGGGTGATCGACCGGGGGTAAACCTTGTGATTTCGCGCCAACCTGGCGCCAACATTGTCGAGACAGTGGATCGCATCCAAGCCGCCCTGCCCGGCCTCGAAGCCATGCTGCCGGCCTCTGTGCAGGTCGACGTTCTGATCGACCGCACCCAGACCATCCGCGCCTCTCTGCATGAAGTCGAGATCACGCTATTGATCGCGATCCTCCTGGTGGTGGCAGTGATGGCGCTGTTCCTGCGTCAGTTGTCGGCGACGCTGATTGTTTCGGCGGTACTCGGCGTGTCGCTGATCGCCAGTTTCGCCTTGATGTACATCCTCGGTTTCAGCCTGAACAACCTGACGCTGGTGGCGATCGTGGTGGCCGTGGGATTTGTGGTCGACGATGCCATCGTGGTGGTGGAAAACATCCACCGGCATCTGGAGGCCGGCGACGACATGCGCGAGGCCGCGATCAAAGGCGCCGGCGAGATCGGCTTCACCGTGGTCTCGATCAGTTTCTCGCTGGTGGCGGCGTTTATTCCGCTGCTGTTCATGGGTGGTGTGGTCGGGCGACTGTTCAAGGAATTCGCCCTGACGGCGACCTCGACCATCATGATTTCCGTGGTGGTGTCGCTGACCCTGGCGCCGACGCTGGCGGCGCTGTTCATGCGCAAACCGGTGCACCACGCCCACGCCAAACCGGGCTTCAGCGAACGTCTGCTCGGCTGGTACGAGAAAGGTCTGCGCCGCGCCCTCGCCCATCAGAAGTTGATGATCGGCGTTTTCGGTTTATCGCTGGCGCTGGCCATCGGCGGTTACATCTTTATCCCGAAAGGTTTCTTCCCGGTGCAGGACACCGGTTTCGTCCTCGGCACCACCGAAGCCGCTGCGGATATTTCCTACGGCGACATGGCAAAAAAACACCTGGCGATGGCCGAAATCGTCGCCGCCGATCCGGCCGTGCAGGCGTTTTCCCACTCGGTCGGCGTGTCCGGCAGCAACCAGACCATAGCCAACGGCCGCTTCTGGATTGCCCTGAAAAAACGCGGCGACCGTGATGTTTCAGCCAGCCAGTTCATCGACCGCATCCGTCCGCAACTGATGAAAGTCCCCGGCATCGTTCTCTACCTGCGCGCCGGCCAGGACATCAACCTCAGCTCCGGCCCGAGCCGCGCGCAGTATCAATATGTGCTGAAGAGCAACGACGGCGCGACCCTCGCGACGTGGACGCAACGCCTGACCGAAAAACTGCGCAGCAACCCGGCGTTCCGTGACATTTCCAATGACCTGCAACTGGGCGGCAGCATCACCCACATCAGCATCGACCGCAGCGCCGCCGCACGTTTCGGCCTCACCGCCAGCGATGTCGACGAGGCGCTGTACGATGCCTTCGGCCAACGGCAGATCAATGAATTCCAGACCCAGGTCAACCAGTACAACGTGATTCTGGAGTTGGACACCAAACAACGCGGCAAGGCCGAAAGCCTCAACTATTTCTACCTGCGCTCACCGCTGAGTGGCGAGATGGTGCCGCTGTCAGCGCTGGCCAAATTTGACGCGCCGACCATTGGCCCGTTGTCGATCGCGCATGACGGCATGTTCCCCGCCGCCAACCTGTCGTTCAACCTCGCGCCTGGCGTGGCGTTGGGTGATGCGGTGATTCTGCTCAATCAGGCCAAGGCCGAGATCGGCATGCCGACGGCGATCAGCGGCAATTTCCAGGGCGCGGCGCAGGCGTTCCAGAGTTCGCTGGCCAGCCAGCCATGGCTGATTCTCGCGGCGCTGGTGGCGGTGTACATCATTCTCGGTGTGCTTTATGAAAGCTTCGTGCACCCGCTGACGATCATCTCGACGCTGCCGGCGGCAGGTTTGGGTGCGGTGATCATGCTGTGGATCTGCGGTCAGGACTTTTCGATCATGGCGTTGATCGGTCTGGTGTTGCTGATCGGTATCGTCAAGAAGAACGGCATTCTGATGATCGACTTCGCGCTCGAAGCGCAGCGCCAGCGAGGCCTGTCGCCGCAGGAGGCGATTTTCGAGGCGTGTATCACGCGGTTCCGGCCGATCATCATGACCACCCTCGCCGCCCTGCTTGGCGCTCTGCCGCTGATGCTCGGTTACGGCACCGGTGCCGAGTTGCGCCAGCCGCTGGGGATCGCAGTGGTCGGCGGTTTGCTGGTCAGCCAGATGCTGACGTTGTTCACCACGCCGGTCATATACTTGTGGCTCGAGCGGCTGTTCCACCGGCCCAAACCGATGCCCTCACCGGCACTGGCGACCACAGACTGAGGCAGGGTCATGCGCGTTCTGATTATCGAAGACGAGGAAAAAACCGCGGACTATCTGCACCGCGGTCTGACGGAACAGGGTTACACCGTGGATCTGGCCCGCGACGGCGTCGAAGGTCTGCATCTGGCGCTGGAAAGCGACTACGCGGTGATCGTCCTCGACGTCATGTTGCCGGGCCTCGATGGCTTTGGCGTGTTGCGCGCGTTGCGTGCGCGCAAGCAGACCCCGGTGATCATGCTCACCGCCCGCGAGCGCGTCGAAGACCGCATCAAAGGCCTGCGCGACGGCGCCGACGATTACCTCGGCAAACCGTTTTCCTTCCTCGAACTGGTCGCGCGCCTGCAAGCGCTGACCCGGCGCAGCGGCGGCCATGAACCGGTGCAGGTGAGTATCGCTGACCTGTGGATAGATTTGATCAGCCGCAAGGCCACTCGCGCAGGCACCCGTCTGGATCTGACCGCCAAAGAGTTTTCGCTGTTGAGCGTCCTCGCCCGCCGCCAGGGTGAAATCCTTTCGAAAACCGCGATTGCCGAGATGGTCTGGGACATCAATTTCGACAGCGACGCCAACGTCGTCGAAGTCGCGATCAAACGCCTGCGCGCCAAGCTCGACGGGCCGTTCGACGAGAAGCTGCTGCACACCATCCGGGGCATGGGTTATGTGCTGGAGAGCCGTGATGTCCAGTAACTCGATTGCCCTGCGCCTCAGTGGAATGTTCACTCTGGTGGCGCTGCTGGTGTTTCTGTTGATCGGCGGCGCGTTGTATCAGCAAGTCGATAAAGGCTTGGGGTTGCTGCCGGAAGCCGAGCTGGATGCCCGATATAGCGTGCTCGAATCGGCGCTCAATCGCTTCGGTACGCCGGAGCATTGGGTGAAGATAAACGCCAAGTTGAAGCTGCTCGGCGAAGAGGACAAACGCATTCGTTTCTGGGTGGTGAGTGGTGATCCGGGTTACGAATATGGTCAGCCGGACGCTGCGATCCGTGCCTTCGCCAAAGGCCCGTTGGGCATGCATGACCTGCAGTTGCCCGGCCAGCCTTACCCACTGAAAGTGCTGCTGACCGAGTTGCCGGCCAAGGATCAACGCCCGCCGCTGCGCTTCATGATCGGCATCGATACCGAGACGTTCCATGAGACTCAGCACAATCTGCTGATTGCGCTGATCGGTCTGGCGATTGTCGGCGTGTTGATGGCCTCGGCGCTGGGCTATTGGGTCGCTCGGATCGGCCTCAAGCCGTTGATCAAACTGTCCCACGAAGCTCAGCGCTTGGCGCCCCCATTACGCGCCGGGCGCTTGCGTCTGTCGCCGCTGCCTCCGGAGCTGGAGCAGTTTGTCGACTCATTCAACTCGACGCTGGAGCGGGTTGAACAGGCTTACTCGCGACTGGAATCGTTCAACGCCGACGTGGCCCATGAACTGCGTTCGCCGCTGACCAATCTGATTGGCCAGACGCAAGTGGCGCTGACCCGTGGACGCTCCGCCGAACACTATTTCGAAGTGCTGCAATCGAATCTGGAAGAGCTCGAACGGCTGCGCTCGATCATCAACGACATGCTGTTTCTGGCCAGTGCCGACCAGGGCAACAAGGCGACCAAACTGACCTCGACGTCACTGGCTGATGAAGTGGCGACCACACTGGAATATCTGGATTTCATTCTTGAAGACGCGCAGGTTCAGGTGCAGGTCAGCGGTGATGCGCTCGTGCAGATCGAGGTCGCGCATTTGCGCCGGGCGCTGATCAATCTGTTGAGCAACGCCGTGCAACACACCGGGCCGGGACAGGTGATCGAGGTGCGCATCGAGATCGAGGAACATCAGGTGAGTATCGGCGTGGCCAACCCCGGCTCGCCGATTGCCAGCGAACACTTGCCGCGCTTGTTCGAGCGTTTTTATCGGGTGGATGCGTCGCGCAGCAACAGTGGCAATAACCATGGCTTGGGGCTGGCGATCGTCAAGGCGATTGCGTTGATGCATGGCGGCGATGTGTTTGTGCGCAGTGATCGCGGGATGAATACCTTCGGGATTTATCTGCCGGTCTGAAAAGCCCCTCACCCTAACCCTCTCCCAGAGGGAGAGGGGACTGACCGCGTTGTTCTTTCAAGGTACGCCGACCTGGAATATCCAGTCGAACTCAGATTCTGAAAAGCATGAAGATCTGCTCCCCTTCTCCCTGGGGGAGCGAGACTGGCCGAGTTTTTCTCTCGAAGTACGCCGACCTGAAATATCCAGTCGTAGTCAGGCTTTGAAAAGCATGGAGATCTGCTCCCTTTCCCCCTCGCCCCCTTGGGGGAGAGGGCTGGGGTGAGGGGGTTGCTCTTGGCTGCACCGCAACCTTTGACTTTTACCTCCTGCGCAACAGTCATTTATGAAAATCACGCTGTTTCCCGACGCCCGGCAACCTTATCTTTGCCCGCACCAAACAGCACTCGCCAAGCGAGAAGGTTTTCAAGATGTCCAACAGTATGGGTATTGCCAGCGCGTTCGTTTTGTCCTCATTGATCCTGTCGCCGATGGCGATGGCTGAAGAATCGCAGTCGTTCGTAGCGCACAACGTCGCTCGCGCGCAGGCCTTCGATCAACATCAGGCCGAAGTGATGGCCAAGGCGCAAGACGCCGCGCAAGCCCCGCAGGCGGCCACTTCCCAGGCTCAAGCTACCGAGAAAGACAGCTGAGTCGCGCACCGCGCCAACGTTTCCCTCGACGCGGTTGTTTGGCTCTTCCCGTTCAACCGTCGTCATTCCAGGCCGCTGCTTTTCAGCGGCCTTTTTTCGTTGTGGTCTGAAAGCCGTCTGGTTCGTCTGTAACAACAAGAAACATCAAGCCCCTCACGCCATTGAAGGGCCAGTTGACCCAAGGAGCTCCATCGCACGTGCGTTACCCAGTCCGCTTCACCCCGCTGTTCATTGCAATTGCCGCAACGATTGCTCCCGCCGTCCACGCCGATGAACCTGCCAAAGAAGGCTTCGTCGAAGGCTCGAGCCTCAACCTCAACGCCCGCAACTACTACATGAATCGCAACCGCTTGCAGAAAGCGGACGACAACATCGAGTGGGGCCAGGGCTTTCTCGGGGTTTTCCAGTCAGGCTATACCGAAGGCACGGTCGGTTTCGGCCTCGATGCCCACGCCATGCTCGGGTTGAAGCTGGATGGCGGTGGTGGCACCGACGGTTCGAGCATCTTGCCGGTCAGGGAGAATGGCGGCAAAGCCCCGGGTTCGTTCTCCACGGCGGGTGGCACGCTGAAAATGCGCGCGTTCGATACCGAGTTGAAGGCCGGTGACCTGTTCCTCACCAACCCGGTCATCGCCGGCGGCGACACGCGCATGCTGCCGCAGACTTTCCGGGGTGTGAGCCTGACCAACCACAGCTTCGACGGCTGGTTGATCGAGGGGGGCCAGGCGAGTTTCACCAAACCGTACAACCAGAGCGGCCATACGCGCATCGGCACCTCGTACGGGACGCTGGCCGATGGCGACGAGAGTCAGCACCTGAACTGGACCGGCGTGGCGTGGAGCGGCGTCGAAGGCCTGACCAGCAGCCTGTACGCCGCTGAGTTGAAAGACATCTGGAACCAGTACTACTACGACCTCGACTACACCTGGCAGTTGAGCGATCTGGTCAGCCTCAACCCGGGCCTGCACTTCTATCACACGCAAGACACCGGCGATGCGCTGCTCGGCAACATCGACAACAACACCTACAGCGTGCATTTCACTGTCGGCGTCGGCAGCCACAGCGTCACTGCCGCCTATCAGCGGGTCAACGGCAACACGCCGTTCGACTACATCAGCCAGGGCGACAGCGTTTATCTGGATAACTCGCAGCAGTATTCCGACTTCAACGGCCCGAACGAACGCTCGTGGAAGCTCAAGTACGCCTATGATTTCGCCGGTGTCGGCGTGCCGGGGCTGACCTCCTCCGTGTCCTATTCACGCGGTACGGTGGATCTGACCAAGGTCGACCCCGACAGCAAGGGCTATTCCAACTGGTACAGCGCCGATGGCCGCAACGCCAAGCATTGGGAACGCGATCTCGATTTGAAGTACGTGGTGCAAAGCGGTCAGGCCAAGGATCTGGCGGTACACCTGCAATGGGCAACCAACCGTGGCGGCAACGGTTACGGCGTGATTGATTCAGATACAGATGAGTACCGCGTGATCATCGACTACCCGCTCAACGTCTTCTAAGATCGGCGCCGCCATAACACCGTCTTAAATTCAGTGATGCACCCTGTGTGCAAGCCTGCTCCGAGCGGCGCTCCGACGAAAGCGGTCTACCATTCGACATCCAGGTTGAATGACACAGCGCTTTCGCGAGCAGGCTCGCTCCCACATTAGGAATGGTTTCTGGCTTCGGCAGCAGTGTTTGTGCAACTACGCTTATAAGACTTTCCCCCAACCGACAGCCCATCATGATCGCGAGCCGTACCCCACCCGTTGCGGGCAAGACCGGACGCCCCGAATTGCTGCTGATCTGCGGCAGTTTGCTGAGCGTGATCGCGATTCTGTGCATCGTCACGTTCCTGCTGATCCGCGAGCACGCCAACGCTCAGGAATCGGCGACACGCAGCGCCACCACCATCGCGCAACTGATCGACGCCGATGTACTGCGCACCGTCGAGCTGTACGACTTGACCTTGCAAGGTCTGATCGCCGCCGCCCAGCGCGATGACCTGCAAGATGTCTCACCGCAGATCCGCCACCTGGCGCTGTTCGACCGCTCAACCACGGCGCGCTTCAAGGGCGACATACTGCTGCTCGACAAGAACGGTGATGTGCTTGCCGACTCCTCGCGGATCGAACCGAAGCCGGGCAACTTTGCCGACCGCGACTACTTCCTCGCCCACGCGCTCGACCGCCACATCGGCATGTTCATCAGCCGCCCATTCAAGACCCGTTGCGACTGTGACGAGGCCAATCAGTGGCGAATCAGCTTCAGTCGACGGATTTCCTCGGAAACCGGTGAGTTCGCCGGTGTGGCCGTGGCGTCGATGAAACTCGATTACTTCGATCAGTTGTTCAACAGCCTCGACATCGGCAATGACAGCACGCTGAACATCATCAACAACGACGGCATCCTGCTGGCGCAGAAGCCTTATCTGCAAAGCGATTCCATCGGCAAGAGCTTCGGCAACCGACCGAATGTCGTGCGGATCCTCGGGGACAAGGATGGCAATGGCAGTTTTACCAGCACCTCAAGCATGGACCAGCAACAGCGGCTCTATACCTATTCGCGGGTCGGTAATCTGCCGCTGACGGTGATGGTCGCGCTGTCCAGCGACGAAGTGTTCGGCACCTGGCGGCGCACCGCGATTCTGATCAGTGGTGCCACGGGCGTGTTGTGTATGGGTTTGCTGTGGCTGACCTGGTTGCTGGCTCGCGAGTTGCGCCTGCGCCAACGGGCCGAGCGCGAGCTGGCGCAACTGGCCGCCACCGATGCGCTGACGGGCTTGGCCAATCGGCGGATGCTCGATCAGACACTGCGTCACGAATGGTTCCGCGCCCAGCGTTCAGGTAAACCGCTGTCAGTGATGATGATCGATGCCGATCACTTCAAGGCCTTTAATGACCGGCATGGCCATCAGGGCGGCGATTTGGCGCTGAAGACGCTGGCCAGGGTCATCACGGAAAATGTGCGGAGACCGGCGGATCTGGTGGCGCGCTACGGAGGTGAAGAGTTTTCGGTGATTCTCGCCGAGACCGACGGCCAGGGCGCGCAGCAGATTGCCGAGCATATTCGTCAGGCGGTGGAGCAATTGCCGTTGGTCGACGGTGCCGATCGGCCGATGACCGTGAGCATTGGCATTGCGACGTGGACGACGGCGAGCGAGATGACGCTGGAGCAGTTGTTGTTTGCGGCGGACAAGGCGCTGTATCAGGCCAAGGAAGGTGGGCGTAATCGGGTCGTGAGCTATTAGGATCAAAAGATCGCAGCCTTCGGCAGCGCCTACAGGATGATCGGATTCCCATGCAGGAGCTGCCGAAGGCTGCGATCTTTTGATTTTAAACGAGCATAAAAAAAGGCCATCCGAGGATGGCCTTCAAAAAACTAGAGAGGTTTTTTACTTACACGGCCGCAACCGGGCGCATGTAAGAGATCGGTGCGGTGCTGGCGTCTTCGAACGTTACCACTTCCCAAGCGTCTGTCTGCTCAATCAACTTGCGCAGCAGCTGGTTGTTCAGTGCATGACCGGACTTGAAGCCTTTGAACTCACCAATCAGGCTGTTGCCCAGCAGGTAAAGGTCGCCAATCGCATCGAGGATCTTGTGTTTGACGAATTCGTCTTCATAACGAAGACCGTCTTCGTTCAACACACCATCAGCGTCGACCACGATTGCGTTTTCAACGCTGCCGCCGAGTGCGAGGTTGTGCTTGCGCAGGTACTCGATGTCACTCATGAAACCAAAGGTACGGGCGCGGCTGACTTCTTTTACGAACGAAGTGCTGGAAAAATCCACGCTTGCACTCTGGGTGCGGTCCCGGAATACCGGGTGATCGAAATCGATCTCGAAGCTCACCTTGAAGCCTTCGAAAGGGACGAAAGTGGCGCGCTTGTCGCCGTCTTCCACTGTCACTTCACGCAGGATGCGGATGAATTTCTTGGCGGCGTCCTGTTCTTCCAGGCCTGCCGATTGAATCAGGAATACGAAGGGTCCAGCGCTGCCATCCATGATCGGGACTTCGGACGCGGAGAGCTCGACGTAGGCGTTATCGATGCCCAGGCCAGCCATGGCCGAGAGCAAGTGCTCTACCGTGTCCACTTTGACGTCGCCGTTGATCAGCGTCGTCGACATAGTGGTTTCACCGACGTTTTCCGCGCGGGCAGGAATCTGCACCACAGGGTCGAGGTCAGCGCGACAAAACACAATGCCAGTGTCGACAGGCGCAGGCTTGAGGGTCAGATAGACCTTCTCACCGGAGTGCAGGCCTACACCTGTGGCACGGATAATATTTTTCAGTGTGCGTTGTTTAATCATGGCTTGGGCCGCTTCAGCGCAAATTGCGAACTGGTATCAACAAAGGCTGGCGATGATAGCAGACCATGCCTTTGCTGAACACCAATCACCTTCATAGCCCTGATACATTCCATCAATCGGCCTGACGACGCAGGAAAGCCGGGATGTCCAGGTAGTCCAGGTCATCTTGCGGATTCATCTTCGCGGCAGCCGCAGCACCGGCCTGAGCCTGGTTGCGCATGACGGTCGGACGGTCCAGATCACGGTAGTTCACCGCTGGCGCTTCCTGACGGGCCGGAGCCGGTTGTTGCACCTGAGCGGAAGCCATGGAGGTGTGAACGGTGTTGTCGATGACCTTCACAGGCTTCTCGATTTTCGCGCCCAGACCGGTGGCAACCACAGTCACGTGCAGCTCGTCGCGCATGTCCGGATCGATAACGGTACCGACCTTGACCATCGCGTGTTCGGAAGCGAAGGCTTCGATGATCGAACCCACGTCGGAGTACTCACCCAGAGACAGGTCAGGACCGGCAGTGATGTTCACCAGGATGCCGCGTGCACCTTGCAGGTTCACGTCTTCCAGCAGCGGGTTGCGAATTGCAGCTTCGGTCGCTTCACGTGCACGGTTCGGACCGCTGGCGCAGCCAGTGCCCATCATCGCCATGCCCATTTCGCTCATCACGGTACGCACGTCGGCGAAGTCGACGTTGATCATGCCCGGACGCTTGATGATGTCGGAGATACCGCGAACGGCACCGGCCAATACATCGTCAGCCTTGGCGAAAGCCGACAGCAGGCTTGCGTCTTTACCGAGGATGGTCAGCAGCTTCTCGTTGGGAATGGTGATCAACGAGTCGACGCTTTCGGAGAGCATGCGGATGCCTTCGTCGGCGATCTGCATACGCTTGCGGCCTTCGAACGGGAACGGACGCGTCACGACAGCGACGGTCAGAATGCCCATTTCCTTGGCCACTTCGGCGATGATCGGCGCAGCACCGGTACCGGTACCGCCGCCCATGCCAGTGGTGATGAACACCATGTTGGTGCCCTGCAGGACTTCGGCAATGCGCTCACGGTCTTCGAGAGCGGCCTGACGACCTACTTCAGGGTTGGCGCCAGCGCCCAGACCTTTGGTCACGCCGGTGCCCAGTTGCAGAATGGTGCGCGCGCCGATGTTTTTCAGCGCTTGAGCATCAGTGTTGGCGCAGATGAATTCAACGCCTTCGATGTTGCTCTTGACCATGTGATTGACAGCGTTGCCGCCGCCACCGCCAACACCGATAACTTTGATTACCGGGCTTGCGGGGATGTTGTCTACGAGTTCGAACATTTTCCCTCTCCTTACATTCTCTAGTTTTTTCGCCTACTGCATTTTTGTCGCGGTGCATCTACTGCTACTGCTTGCCGCCTGAAGCTTGACGCTTCGAGCTGCTTTTAAAAGTTGCCTTGAACCCACTTCTTCAATCGGTCCAGCAACGGCGCCTGAGGCTCTTCGTTGCTGTAGCTGTCGCGGCTGCCGATGCCGGAGAACGAAACCCCGTCGGACTGCTTTTGCAGGCCGTACATCAACAAGCCAACGCCAGTGGAATAAATCGGGTTGCGCACCACGTCATCCAGGCCTTTCACGCCATGCGGCACACCGAGGCGGACCGGCATGTGGAAGATTTCTTCGGCCAGTTCAGTGGCGCCTTCCATCTTCGAGGTGCCACCGGTCAGCACGATGCCGGCCGGGATCAGGTCTTCGTAGCCGCTGCGACGCAGCTCGGCCTGAATCAGCGTGAACAGTTCGTCGTAGCGCGGCTCGACCACTTCGGCCAGGGCCTGACGCGACAGCTCGCGCGGTGGACGGTCGCCGACGCTCGGCACCTTGATGGTTTCACCGGCACCGGCCAATTTGGCCAGGGCGCAGGCGTAGCGAATCTTGATCTCTTCGGCGTACTGGGTCGGGGTGCGCAACGCCATGGCGATGTCGTTGGTCACCTGATCACCGGCAATCGGGATCACAGCAGTGTGACGGATCGCGCCTTCGGTGAAGATCGCGATGTCGGTGGTACCACCGCCGATGTCGACCAGACACACGCCCAGCTCTTTTTCGTCGTCGGTCAGCACCGAGTACGCGGACGCCAGTTGCTCAAGAATGATGTCGTCGATTTCCAGACCGCAGCGACGCACGCATTTTTCAATGTTCTGTGCGGCGTTGACGGCGCAGGTGACCACGTGAACCTTGGCTTCCAGACGCACACCGGACATGCCCAGAGGCTCACGAACGCCTTCCTGGTTATCGATCACGTAATCCTGCGGCAGGGTGTGCAGCACGCGCTGATCAGCCGGGATCGCCACAGCCTGAGCGGCGTCGAGCACGCGCTCAAGGTCGGCCGAGCTGACTTCACGATCGCGGATCGCAACGATGCCGTGGGAGTTCAGGCTGCGGATGTGATTGCCCGCCACACCGACGAACGCCGAGTGAATGCGGCAGCCCGCCATCAGTTGGGCTTCTTCGATCGCGCGCTGGATCGATTGCACGGTGGACTCGATGTTGACCACCACGCCCTTCTTCAGGCCACGGGACGGATGGGTACCGATCCCGACGATTTCCAGCGAGCCGTCGTCGGAAACCTCGCCGACCAGCGCCACCACCTTGGAGGTGCCGATATCGAGACCGACGATCATTTTGCCGCTTTGCACGTTTGCCATGGGTCCTGCCTCTTCTTAATTCTTCGCGACAGCGGGTTGGGCTGTCGTCGGCGCGACTGGTTCCCGCCAGCCAACAGCGAGGCCGTTGGCGTAGCGCAGATCGATGCGCGCAATGTTCGTAATCTGTTCTTTAAGCGTCTTGTCATAGATGGCGATAAAGCGGCGCATCTTTTCCACCAGGTTTCCGCGTCCCAGCAGCAACTCGATGCCGGGGCCGGAACTGCCGGCACCGGTGGTCAGGAACCAGCTCCCGCGTTCACGCAGTTCCAGGCGTGCAATCGAGAAGCCCAACGGCCGCAGCATCTGGCTCAGCACCTGATACTGCTGCATGACTTGCTGCTGGGCCCGTTGTGGGCCGAACAGCTGTGGCAAGTGTTCGTAGTTCGCCAGTTCCCTGGGCGTAAACGCCTGGCCCTGGTTGTTCAGCAACGACTCGTCACCCCAACGCGCCACCGGCAGTTGCTCTTCGAGGCGGATCACCACCTGGTCCGGCCATACCCGACGCACTTCGGCGTGGGCGATCCACGGCATCTGTTCAAGCTCGGTACGCATCCCGGCCAAATCGATGGTGAAGAAGCTCGACGCCACGTATGGGGCGATTCGCTGCTGCACCGCTTGCTGGCTGATGTAACTCAGGTCGCCCTGCACGGCGATCTTGGTGATCGGCCGGTCGGCGTACGGCAGCAAACGTGTTGCACCTTCGTAGGTACCAAAGCCCAGCGCCACCAGCAGCACCGGCCAGAACAGACTTTTCAGAAAGCTGAAATTGGCTTTCGGCAGGCGCGCGGACATCGGCTCTTTCGCCACCATTCGGCTGGCACCCCGCGGCACCGGCTTGCGGCCGGGTGCGGGAGGCTGATGTCTGAGCTGAGCGCCTTGCATCGTCTTAACCTCGAGCGTCTTCAACACTGGCGGCCAGAATGGCCAGAACCAGTTGCTGGAAATCCAGGCCAGCCGCACGGGCCGCCATCGGTACCAGACTGTGATCGGTCATGCCCGGCGCGGTGTTCACTTCCAGGAACCAGAACTGCCCGTCGGCGTCCTGCATCACGTCCGCCCTGCCCCAACCGGCAATACCCAGCGCCTCACAGGCCTTGGCCGTGAGATCCATGAGTTCCTGTTCCTTGGCGGCATCCAGCCCGCACGGAATGCGGTACTGGGTATCGTTGGCGATGTACTTGGCGTCGTAGTCGTAGAACGTGTGCGGTGTACCCAGGGCAATTGGAGGCAACACCTGGTCACGCAGAGTGGCGATGGTGAACTCCGGACCTTGAATCCATTGCTCAACCAAGACTTGCGAATCGTAGGTACTGGCCGCTTTCCATGCGTCGATCAACTCGGACGCAGAACTCACTTTGGCCATCCCGATACTTGAACCTTCATGCGCCGGTTTGACGATCAAAGGGAAGCCCAGTTCCGTCGCCGCCGAAATACAATCGGCTTCGCTGCACAGCACGGCGTGACGCGGCGTCGGAATCCCGAGGCTGTGCCAGACCTGTTTGGTGCGCAGTTTGTCCATCGCCAGTGCCGAAGCCAGAATGCCGCTGCCGGTGTACGGAATGCCCGCCACTTCGAGCAGGCCCTGCATGGAGCCGTCTTCACCGCCACGACCGTGAAGAATGATGAAGGCGCGGTCGATCTTTTCGCTGAGCAGACGTTGCAGAATGTCGGCGCCAACGTCGATGCCGAACGCGTCCACGCCAGCGCTTTGCAGCGCGTCGAGCACGGCGTTACCGGATTTCAGCGACACCTCACGCTCGGCACTCAGGCCACCGAAGAGTACGGCGACGCGGCCGAAGTCTTTCGGCGCGATCGTGGAGAACAGTTTGGCGTAGGCAGCAGTCATTTCAACTTCCCCTCGACCGACGCCGCCACGGCGCCAGCGAACAATTCACTTTTCAACAGCTTCGGCGCGAGACCGCCGATATCACCGGCGCCCTGACACAGCAGGATGTCGCCGGCACGCAGCAGCGGTTTGACCAGCGGCGCCAGATCGACGCCACGCTCGATGTAGATCGGGTCGAGCTGACCGCGCTGACGGATGCTGTTGCACAGCTTGCGGCTGTCGGCGCCCGGGATCGGCTCTTCGCCGGCCGGATAGACTTCCATCAGCAGCAGCACGTTGGCGTCGGCCAGTACATTGACGAAATCGTCGTACAGGTCGCGGGTGCGGCTGTAACGGTGCGGCTGGTAGACCATCACCAGACGGCGCTCCGGCCAGCCACCGCGCACGGCTTTGATCACTGCGGCGACTTCGGTCGGGTGGTGACCGTAATCGTCGACCAGCATCACGTTGCCGCCGTCCACTGGCAGTTCGCCGTAGACCTGGAAGCGCCGACCAACACCCTGGAAGCCCGACAGGCCCTGGACGATGGCTTCATCGCTGACGCCTTCGTCGGTGGCGATGCAAATGGTCGCCAGCGAGTTGAGCACGTTGTGGTTGCCGGGCATGTTCACCGACACGTCCAGCGGCTCACGATCCGGGCGCAGCACGGTGAAGAACGTCTGCATGCCTTGCTGGCGAATATTGATCGCGCGCACGTCAGCGTCTTCGCTGAAGCCGTAAGTCACGGTCGGACGTTTCACCAGCGGCAGAATTTCGCGCACCACCGGATCGTCCAGGCACATCACGGCCAAACCGTAGAACGGCAGGTTGTGCAGGAACTCGACGAAGGTTTTCTTCAGTTTGTTGAAGTCACCGTCGTAGGTTGCCATGTGGTCGGCGTCGATGTTGGTGACCACGGCCACCAGCGGTTGCAGGTGCAGGAAACTCGCATCGCTTTCGTCGGCTTCGGCGATCAGATAACGGCTGGTGCCGAGCTGGGCATTGGTGCCCGCGGCATTCAGACGGCCACCGATGACGAAGGTCGGGTCCAGACCACCGGCGGCGAACACCGAAGCGATCAGGCTGGTGGTGGTGGTTTTGCCGTGCGTACCGGCAACGGCGATGCCGTGGCGATAGCGCATCAGTTCGGCGAGCATCTCGGCACGCGGCACCACCGGGATGCGGCGCTCAAGCGCGTTCGCCACTTCCGGGTTGGAGGTATTCACAGCGCTCGACACCACCAGCACATCGGCGGCAGCGGCGTTCTCGGCACGGTGGCCGATGAAGATGTGCGCGCCGAACGATTCCAGGCGCTCGGTCACCGGCGAAGCTTTCAAGTCGGAACCGGACACTTCATAGCCCAGGTTCAACAACACTTCGGCGATGCCGCACATGCCCACGCCGCCGATACCGACGAAGTGGATGCGACGGATGCGGCGCATTTCCGGTTGCGGCATGGCTTTCTGATTCTCAACCATGGGCCACCTCCAGACAGGTATCGACCACGCTACGGGTGGCATCGGGTTTCGCCAGACGGCGGGCCGCTTGGGCCATATCTTCGAGTCGTTGCGGTTGCATCAAGACCTCTGTCAGGCGCGCGGCAAGGTCCGCGGCACCAGTCGTTCTTTGCGGCATCAGGAAGGCTGCGCCTTCACGGGCCAAATAATCGGCGTTGCGGGTCTGGTGATCGTCGATCGCGTGGGGCAAAGGCACCAGCATCGAGGGCAGACCGGCGGCAGCCAGCTCACTGATGGTCAACGCGCCTGCGCGGCACACCACCAGGTCAGCCCAGCCATAGGCCTGGGCCATGTCTTTGATGAACGGCTGCACCTGCGCATCCACGCCGGCGGCGCGGTAGCGCTCTGCAGTCACTTCATCGTGGTTTTTGCCGGCCTGATGAAACACTTCCGGGCGCAAATCGGCAGCGACTTGGGCCAGGGCTTCAGGCAGCAATTTGTTCAACGGTTCTGCGCCCAGGCTTCCGCCGAGGATCAGCAAACGCGCTTTGCGACCGGCCAGGGCAGGTCGCGATGTGTCGAGGAACAGCTCGCTGCGCACCGGGTTTCCGGTGGTACGGCGGGTGTCCGACAGAGTAAAGGTGTCGGGGAACGCTTCACACACCCGGGCGGCGAACGGCACCAGCAACCGATTGGCGGTGCCGGCCACAGCGTTCTGCTCGTGAACGATCACCGGCACGCCGGCCAGTTTTGCGGCGAGGCCACCGGGGCCGGTCACATAACCACCGAAGCCGACCACACACACTGGCTTCAAGCGACGAATGATTGCCCGCGCCTGCCACACCGATTTCAGCAGCATGAACGGCGCCTTGAGCAGCGACAGCTTGCCCTTGCCGCGCAGGCCGGTGGCGTTGATCCGGTGCAGTTGCAGACCGGCCGCCGGCACCAGTTCGTTTTCGATACCGCGTGGCGTGCCGAGCCAGTGCACGGTGTAACCGCGCGCCTGAAACTCGCGGGCACAGGCCAGCGCCGGGAATACGTGGCCGCCGGTTCCGCCGGCCATGATCAATACGTTAGCGCCCATGATTCGGCTCCTCGGCGAAGTCGCTCTCATGGAATTCCATCTCTTCACTGCCCAGGTGGGTTCGACTCTCCCACTCGATCCGCAGCAACAAGCCCAGACAGGCACAGCAGATCACCAACGAACTGCCGCCATAACTGAGGAACGGCAAGGTCAGACCTTTGGTTGGCAGCAGACCGACGTTCACCCCGATGTTGATCAGGAATTGACCAATCCACAGGAACGACAGGCCGTAAGCCACATAAGCGGCGAAAAACTGTTTGGCTTTCTCTGCCCACAAGCCGATGTACATGCCGCGAATACACACGAACACGAACAGCGCGACAGTGCACAGCGAACCCACCGCGCCCAGCTCTTCGGCCAATACCGAGAACACGAAGTCGGTGTGTGCTTCCGGCAGATAGAACTGCTTCTGCACGCTGTTGCCCAGGCCCACGCCCAGCCACTCGCCGCGACCGAAAGCGATCAAGGCTTGCGACAATTGATAACCGGCGCCGAACTGGTCGGCCCACGGGTCAGCGAAGTTGGTCAGACGCGCCATCCGGTACGGCTGCATTTGAATCAGCAAGACCACCGCCCCGACCGCCAACACCACCATCAGCGAGAAGCGGAACAGCCCGACCCCGCCGAGAAATAGCATGGCCGCCGCAGCGCCCATCATCACCACGGTGGCACCGAAGTCCGGCTCCATCAGCAGCAGACCGGCCATCGGCAGCAGCACGATGAACGGCTTGAAGAAGCCCATCCAGCTCTCGCGCACTTCTTTCTGACGCCGCACCAGATAACCGGCGAGGTAGATCACCACGAACACCTTGGCGATCTCCGACGGCTGCACGTTGAAGAAGCTGAAACCGATCCAGCGCATCGAACCGTTCACTTCGCGCCCGATGCCCGGGATGATCACCATCACCAGCAAACCGAACGCACCGATCAGCATCAGCCAGCCGAGGCGTTGCCAGGTGGCGATCGGAATCATCATGGTGACGATGCACGCGCCCAGACCCAGCACCACATAAATAAGGTGGCGAATCATGTAATACAGCGGGCTGCCCGACTGCGCCGCCGCAACTTCGGTGGACGCCGAGGCAATCATGATCAGGCCGAGACCGAGCAGCGCCAGGCAACCGGCGAGCATCGGGAAATCGAGGTCGATGCCGCGCCCGGTGATAATCGGCGACGGATACGGCTTGATGATATTGCGCAGGCTCATGCCAGTTCCTCCACGGCGCGGACGAACTGGTGACCACGGTCTTCGTAATTCTTGAACATGTCGAAACTGGCGCAGGCCGGCGACAGCAGCACCACGTCACCCGGTTGGGCGGCGGCGCGGCACTGCGCAACGGCGTCGACCAGCGAGGTCGCGCGAATCAGCGGTACGGCATCACCGATGGCTGTGCCGATCTTGTCCGAGTCGCGGCCCATCAGGATCACGGCGCGGCAGTTGGCCGCCACCGGACCACGCAGATCGTTGAATTCGGCACCCTTGCCATCACCACCGGCGATCAGAATGACCTTGCCGTCGATGTCCGCGCCCAAGCCTTCGATGGCGGCCAGTGCGGCGCCAACGTTGGTCGCTTTGGAATCGTTGTAATAGGCCACGCCGTCGAGATCGCGTACCCACTGGCAGCGATGTTCGAGGCCGGCGAAAGTACGCAAGGCCGAGAGCATGGCGTCGAACGGCAAGCCCACGGCATGCCCCAGCGCCAATGCCGCGAGGGCGTTGGACTGGTTATGGGCGCCGCGAATCTTCAGCTCACGCACCGGCATCAGGTTCTGGAATTCGAAGGCCAGATACTTCTCGCCGTCTTCTTCGCGGATACCGAATGCCTTGAAATCCGGTTTGGTCAGGCCGAAGGTCCAGCATGGCTGGCCCTCGCCCATCAACGGACGGGTCAGCGCATCCTGACGGTTGACCACGAACTGCCTGGCGCCACGGAAGATCCGGTGCTTGGCCAAGTGGTACGCCGGCAGACCGCTGTAGCGATCCATGTGGTCTTCGCTGATGTTCAGCACGGTGGCCACTTCGGCATTGAGCTGGTCGGTGGTTTCCAGTTGGAAACTCGACAGCTCCATCACGTAAAGCTCGACGTCGTCGCTGAGCAGGTCCAGCGCCGGGGTGCCGAGGTTGCCACCGACGGCGACGCGCTTGCCAGCCGCAGCCGCCATCTCGCCAACCAGCGTGGTCACGGTACTTTTCGCGTTGGAACCGCTGATGGCCACGATCGGCGCCCGTGCGTTACGCGCGAACAGCTCGATGTCGCCGGACAGTTTCACGCCACGGGCCGCAGCGGCTTGCAGGGCCGGGGTCGCCAGCGCCAGGCCGGGGCTCACGTAGAGCTCGTCGGCACGGCACAGGAATTCGACGTCCAGCTCGCCACAACGCACTTCCACGTGCGGATAGTCACGCTTGAGCGTGGCCAGTTCCGGTGGATTTTCCCGCGTGTCGGCCACGGCAAACGACGTGCCCCGGTTCGCCAGGAAGCGAACCAGGGACATGCCGCTCTTGCCGAGGCCGACAACGATGCGGAAGTGGTCAGAAGCGATCAGAGACACTCGTTCTACCTCAGCTTCAGGGTGGCAAGGCCGATCAGCACGAGAATCACGGTGATGATCCAGAAACGGACGATCACACGCGGCTCGGGCCAGCCCTTGAGTTCAAAATGGTGGTGGATCGGTGCCATGCGGAACACACGGCGACCGGTCAGCTTAAAGGACGCAACCTGAATGACGACTGACAGGGTTTCCATCACGAACACGCCGCCCATGATGAACAGGACGATTTCCTGACGGACGATTACGGCGATGGTGCCCAGTGCCGCGCCGAGTGCGAGGGCACCGACGTCGCCCATGAACACTTGCGCCGGATAGGTGTTGAACCACAGGAAGCCCAGGCCGGCACCGATCAGCGCACCGCAGAACACGATCAGCTCGCCCGCGCCCGGCACGTAAGGAATCAGCAGGTATTCGGCGAACTTCACGTTACCCGACAGGTAGCAGAAGATGCCCAGACCGCCGCCAACCATCACGGTGGGCATGATCGCCAGACCATCGAGGCCGTCAGTCAGATTGACCGCGTTGCTCGAACCGACGATCACAAAGTAGGTCAGCACGATGAAGCCTGCGCCCAGCGGAATGCTGTAGTCCTTGAGCATCGGCAGGATCAGCGTGGTTTCCACCGGGGTGGACGCAGTCATATAAAGGAAGATCGCCGCGCCGAGACCGAACACCGATTGCCAGAAATACTTCCAGCGGCTTGGCAAGCCACGGGAGTTCTTCTCGATGACTTTGCGGTAATCGTCGACCCAGCCGATGGCGCCGAACAGCAGGGTCACCAGCAGCACCACCCAGACGTAACGGTTGCTCAGGTCGGCCCAGAGCAACGTGCTGACGCCAATCGAAGACAGAATCAGTGCGCCACCCATGGTCGGCGTACCGGATTTGGACAGGTGCGATTGCGGACCATCGTTACGCACGGACTGGCCGATCTGACGGTTCTGCAGGGTGCGGATCATCCACGGGCCATAGCACAGCGACAAAACCAGCGCGGTCAGTACACCGAGAATCCCGCGCAGGGTCAGGTACTGAAAGACCGCGAAGCCTTTGTAGAACTGTTGCAGATACTCCGCTAGCAGCAGCAGCATTAATGTTTCTCCAGACTGGACCCGCACAGAGCCGCAACGATGTTTTCCATCGCTGCACTGCGCGAACCCTTGATCAAAATGGTGGTGTTTGTGTCCTGCTCGGCGTCGAGGGCCTGAATCAGTTCGGCTTGCGTGCCGAAGTGATGCGCCTGTTCACCGAAAGCGTTTACGGCGTGAACCATGTTTGGCCCAACGGCATAAAGCGCGGAAACCTTGCCCCGGGCGTACTCGCCCACGTCGCGGTGCCCCTGCTCCGCCCAATCGCCCAACTCGCCGATATCTCCGAGCACCAGGACGGTGCGGCCGGAAAAGCCGGCGAGTATATCAACGGCCGCGCACATCGAGGTGGGGTTTGCGTTGTAAGTGTCATCGATCACGCGCATACCGTTTTTCGCCAGTTGCGCGACGGTGCGACCCTTGACCGGTTGCACGGCGCCAAGCCCGGTGGCGATGCCGAACAGCGACACGCCCAAGGCGTGAGCGGCAGCGGCGGCGGCCATGGCATTGGCGACGTTGTGGGTGCCGAGCAGGTTCAGTTGAACGCGTTCGACACCTTCAGGTGTGTGCAGATTGAAGGCCGGGCAACCACGGGCGTCAGTCGTCAGGTCGCTGGCGTAGAAATCCGCCTGCGTATTGCTCAGGGCGAAGGTCAGCACCTTGCGAGCACCCGCACGGGTCTTCCAGATACCGAAGGCTTTGTCATCAAGGTTGAGCACGGCGATGCCATCAGCCGCCAGCCCGTCGATGATTTCACCCTTGGCTTCGACGATTTTTTCCGGGCCGCCGAACTCACCGACGTGAGCGGTGCCGGCGTTGTTCAGGATCGCCACGTGCGGCTTGGTCAGGCCTACGGTG
Source organism: Pseudomonas sp. rhizo66 (assembly GCF_031931925.1). NCBI lineage: Bacteria > Pseudomonadati > Pseudomonadota > Gammaproteobacteria > Pseudomonadales > Pseudomonadaceae > Pseudomonas > Pseudomonas sp. rhizo66. The sequence goes on along the minus strand of NZ_JAUJWZ010000007.1, from coordinate 115,277 downwards.
TAAGCGATTTCGCCGAGGCGCGAGGCACCCAGCTCGATCACCGCCGAAGTGTGCTCCGGGGCCAGTTCGAGCAGGGTCAGCGGCGCGCCGAGGTCGTTGTTCAGATTGCCACGGGTGGCCAGCACCGGACCGCGGGTGCGCAGGATGCTCGCAAGCATTTCCTTGACCGTGGTCTTGCCGCTGGAGCCCGTGATGGCCGCGACCGGCTGAGTGAACGCGGCACGGTTCAAGGCACCCAATTGGCCGAGGGCCTGACGGGAGTCCTTGACCAGCAGTTGCGGCAAGGTGCTGTCGGCGACTTCGCGCTCGACCAGCGCAGCCACCGCGCCTTTGGCGGCGACGTCGTTCAAGTAGTCATGACCGTCGAAACGCGGACCGGTCAAGGCAATAAACAGTTGGCCAGGCTGGATCGCACGGCTGTCGATGCTGACGCCGTCGAAACTGGCATCAGCCGCGATCAAACGCGCATCGAGCGCGTTGGTCAGCTCGCTGAGTTTCAAGGCTTTAAGCATGGGCCACCTCCCAGGCGGTCAGGGCGTGATCGGCCTCGACCAGGTCAGAGAAGGCATGGCGCTCGCCGTTGATTTCCTGATAGTCCTCATGACCTTTACCGGCCAGGACAATCACGTCATCGGCGGACGCGCCGGCAATCAGTTGTGCAATCGCCTGACCACGACCAGCGACGAAGGTGACTTTATCCACAGCCGTGAAACCGGCGCGAATGTCATCGAAAATCACCGCCGGGTCTTCAGTGCGCGGGTTGTCGTCGGTGACCAGCACCTGATCGGCCAGACGCTCGACCACTTCAGCCATCAACGGACGCTTGCCGCGATCACGGTCGCCGCCGCAGCCGAACAGGCATAGCAACTGACCTTTGACGTGCGGGCGCAACGCGGTCAGTACTTTTTCCAGGGCATCCGGGGTGTGGGCGTAATCGACCACCACCAACGGCTGCGTGCCACCACCCAGACGCTGCATGCGACCGGCCGGGCCTTCGAGTTTCGGCAGCACTTTGAGAATTTCGTCGAGCGCGTAATCCAGACCGAGCAAGGCGCCCACTGCCGCCAATACGTTGCTCAGGTTGAAGCGACCGAGCAGCGTGCTGCGCAGATGATGTTCGCCCTGCGGCGTGACCAGTGTGGCGCGCACGCCGTGGTCGTCGAACTGCGCTTCGCGGCAATAAAGATAGGCGCTGCTGTCGAGCAGGCTGTAGGTGATCAGGCGCGATTCACGTTTTTCAGCGGCCAGTCGCCGGCCGAAATCGTCGTCGAGGTTGACCACGCGGCATTTCAGGTCATTCCAGGCGAACAGCTTGGCCTTGGCCTCGGCGTACGCTTCCATGGTGCTGTGATAATCCAGATGATCGCGGGACAGGTTGGTCATCACCGCGACGTCGAACGCCAGCGCCGTAACGCGCCCCTGATCCAGGCCGTGAGACGAGACTTCCATGGCCACGGCTTTGGCGCCGGCCTTTTTCAGGTCGCCCAGGGTCGCTTGCACGGCGATCGGATTCGGCGTGGTGTGCAGACCGCTTTCCAGTGCGCCATAGAAGCCGGAACCCAAGGTCCCGACGATGCCGCAATGCTGGCCGAGCAGATCCAGCGCCTGCGCGACCAATTGAGTCACGCTGGTCTTGCCGTTGGTGCCGGTCACGCCAATCAGGTTCAGGTGATGGCTCGGCTCACCGTAAAAACGCCCGGCGATGTCCGACAGCTGCGCAGCCAGGCCTTTGACCGGGATCAGCGGCACATCAGTGATCGGCAGCACGGTGGCGCCTTCCACTTCATAGGCCACCGCGGCAGCGCCGCGCGCCAGAGCATCGGCAATGTGCGCACGGCCATCGAATTTGCCGCCCGGCACGGCAAGGAACAAATCGCCCGCGCGTACGTTGCGGCTGTCCAGCGCCAGTTCACGGATCAACAGATCGTGGCCGGCGTGGGGGAATATCTTGTTCAGACTTAATGACATCAGCCGCGCCCTCCATTGGCTTTCAGCGGAATGACGGGAGTCGCGTTGGCCTGCTGAGTGTTCGGCAGGTTGTCCGGGGTCACGTTCATCAGGCGCAGGGTGCCGGACATCACGCGGCTGAACACCGGCGCGGAAACCAGACCACCGAAGTAACCGGCCTTGGACGGCTCATCGATCACCACAACAATCGCGTAACGCGGATCGCTCATCGGGCCGAAACCGGCGAACAGCGAGCGATAAGAGTTTTCCGCGTAGCCCTTGGTACCCACCGAGGTCTTACGCGCAGTACCCGACTTGCCCGCCACGTGATACGCCGGCACCTGCGCTCGGAACACGCCGCGCGGCGCTTCGATCACTTGCTGCAGCATGCCTTGCATGGTTTTTGCCACGGCTTCCGGCAGCACTTGCGTGGTCTGCGGCATCTTGTCGGTTTTGATCAGGGTCAGTGGCGCCAGACGACCGTTGTTGGCCAAGGCCGAGAACGCGTGCACCAGTTGAATCGCAGTCACGGAAATACCGTAGCCGTAGGACAAGGTTGCGGTTTCAGCCTTGCGCCACTCGCGGTAGTTCGGCAGGTTGCCGACACGTTCGCCCGGGAAGCCGAGGCCGGTGTCCTGGCCCAGACCGACCTTCTGCGCGAGGCGGAAAATCGTTTCGCCGCCGATATCGAAGGCGACCTTACTCATGCCGACGTTACTGGAATTGATCAGAATGCCGGTCAGGTCGAGCACCGGACCTTCGGTCTTGGAAACGTCCTTGATCGTGTATTTGCCGATCTGCAGAGAGCCCGGATACACCTCGACGGTGTCACTCGGTTTCCAGCGGCCAGTTTCGATCGCGGCGCTCATCGAGATGGCTTTCATGGTCGAACCCGGTTCGAACACGTCGATCATTGCGCGGTTACGCATCATCGCCGGTTGCAGGTTGCGACGGTTGTTCGGGTTGTAGGTCGGCTGGTTGACCATGGCGAGAATCTCGCCAGTCTTCACGTCCATGATCACCAGGCTGCCGGCCTTGGCGCCGTTCTCGATGATCGCGTTGCGCAGCTCGCGGTTGGCCAGATATTGCAGACGCAGGTCAATGGACAACGCCAAGGGCTTGCCGGCCTTGGCGTTTTTGGTGACCTGGACATCCTTGATCAGGCGTCCGCGCCGATCCTTGATGACCTGTCGTTTGCCCGGCACTCCGGCCAGCCATTCGTCATAAGCCAGCTCGACACCTTCACGACCGTGGTCATCGATGTCGGTAAAGCCGACCATGTGCGCAGTGACTTCACCGGCCGGGTAGAAGCGGCGGAATTCTTCGATGCCGTACACGCCCGGGACTTTCAGGTCGAGCACAGCCTGGCCTTGCTCGGGGGTCAACCCGCGCACCAGATAAATGAATTCTTTGTTGGCCTGGGCTTCGAGGCGTTCGCTCAGAGCTTTCGGATCCTGCCCCAGCGCGGCGGCGAGTGCCGGCCATTTCTCTTTGGCCGTCTGCATTTCCTTGGCGTTGGCCCACAGCGTGGTCACCGGGGTACTCACGGCCAACGGCTCGCCGTTACGGTCGGTGATCAGACCACGGTGAGCCGGAATCGGAATGTGACGCAGGCTGCGCGCGTCGCCCTGACCTTTGAGGAAGTCACGGTCAACCACTTGCAGGTCGATGATGCGCCAGCAGATTGCTGCGACCATCATGCCGAGCAGCGCCACCATCAGGCGGAAGCGCCACGGGAACAGTGCGCCTTCGAGTTTCATCATGGCGCCACCATCTTCACGTCAGCCGCGCCGGGAATGTGCATTTTCAGTTGTTCGGTGGCCAGCACTTCGATGCGGCTGTGCGCAGTCCAGGTGCTTTGCTCAAGAATCAGACGGCCCCACTCGGCCTGCGCCTTGTCGCGCACGCTGAGTTCGCTATAAAGAGTGTTGAGCAGCTGCCGGTTCCAGTGCGCGCTGTACGACACGGCAATGGCCGACACGAGCACGCCGATAAACAGCAGCAGCATCAGAAAGCTGCCGCCGGGCAGTGGCTTGGCGAAAAGCTTGCTCACCGCAACTTCTCCGCGACGCGCATGACGGCGCTACGGGAGCGTGGGTTGGCTTTGAGTTCGGCGTCGGAGGCCGTCTGCGCTTTGCCATGGATTTTGATTTTCGGTTCGAACGCCACGTGGCGCACCGGCAGGTTGCGCGGCAGGTTGTCGGCTTCGCCTTTTACCAGCTTGCGCATGAACAGTTTGACGATACGGTCTTCCAGCGAGTGGAAGCTGATCACCACCAGACGGCCGCCGACTTCCAGAGCATCCAGCGCGGCTTCGAGGCCGGCTTCCAGATCACCCAGTTCGTTGTTGACGTGAATACGCAAACCCTGGAATGCACGGGTAGCCGGGTTCTTGCCCTTTTCCCATGCCGGGTTGGCGACTTTCAACACTTCGGCCAGATCGGCAGTGCGTTCGAAAGGTTTGATATCGCGACGCTCGACGACCGCGCGGGCCATACGACCGGAGAAGCGTTCTTCACCGTATTCCTTGAACACCCGGGCGATTTCCTCAGCCGGCGCGGTGTTGACGAATTCGGCAGCGCTGATGCCACGGGACGGGTCCATGCGCATGTCCAGCGGACCGTCGTTGAGGAAACTGAAACCGCGCTCAGCGTCGTCGAGCTGCGGCGAAGACACGCCCAGATCGAGCAGAACGCCGCTGACCTTGCCGGCCAGGCCTTGCTCGGCAACCACCGAACCGAGCTCGGCAAAGCTGCGCTGCACAACGACAAAGCGGCCGTCTTCGGCCGCTAGCGTTTGCCCGGTGGCAATCGCTTGTGGGTCTTTGTCGAATCCGATGAGCCGACCATCCGTGCCGAGCTGGCTAAGGATCAACCGGCTATGGCCGCCGCGCCCGAACGTGCCATCCAGATAGCAGCCATCAGGACGTACGGCGAGAGCCTCGACGGCTTCGTCAAGCAGTACGGTGATGTGGTTAAAGCCGCTATCAATAGTCACAGGATCAAATCACGCAGTTCATCAGGCATCGCGCCCGGTTGTTGAATAGCAGCAAGGTCAGCGGCAGATACCGCGTTCCATGCATCCTCGTCCCACAATTGGAACTTGTTCAGTTGGCCTACCAGCATCGCGCGCTTATCCAACTTGGCGTATTCGCGCAGACGCGGTGGAACCAGAAAACGACCACTGCCATCGAGTTCGAGGTCGACGGCATTACCAATCAGCAAACGTTGCAGGCGACGGTTCTCTTCACGAAGCGAAGGGAGCGCGCGCAACTTGGTTTCAATAATTTCCCACTCGTCGAGCGGATAGACACACAGGCACGGATCAACGGCATCAATGGTCACGATCAATTGGCCGGAACTGCGCGAATCGAGCTCGTCACGGTACCGGCTCGGCATGGCGAGACGGCCCTTTGCATCGAGACTGATAGCGTTAGCTCCGCGAAACACGTCTGCGTTTCTCCAATTTTTATCGTTTTGAGCTCAAAAAACCCACTTCATGCCACTTTCCGCCACTTGCGCACACTATAGGAATGCGCCCACCACACCGTCAAGGCGCGGATTAAAGGAAAACCCTTACAGAACGGAGATTTAGGAGCATAAAAGGAGGCGTAACGACAATCTGGCGCAGACTTTCGACCCATAACTTGAAGCAGCACTGATAGCTGCGCTCGAAAGTTAAAGTAATTTGTTAAGAGTAAGATTTTTTCGGTATTACAAAAGCGCTTCTGCTGTTGATTGAAGCAAGGTGGGAAATGGCTATTACTGCGTTTGCCGCTGCCGGACTTTCAGAGCAGGCCTGCTGATATTACACAGCCCTGTTGCCAATGATTCAAGCAGGGAAAGAAAAAGGTGGAGAGTCGATCTGTAAGCCGGGTTCTGTCTTGAACAGTCATTCGTCTACGATGGCCATCACTGGACATCTTTAGCAACCTACCCGGTCCCAGCGCGGGCCACGCCTTGGGACCCTATTTGGTCTTGCTCCAAGTGGGGTTTACCTAGCCACGAACTGTTGCCAGACGTGCGGTGCGCTCTTACCGCACCTTTTCACCCTTACCGGCGCCGAAACGCTTAGGCGGTTATTTTCTGTGGCACTTTCCGTAGGCTCACGCCTCCCAGGCATTACCTGGCACTTCGCCCTATGGAGCCCGGACTTTCCTCCCCCCCCTAATTTTCATAGAGGGCAGCGACTGTCCGATCGACTCTCCGCCGCGAAGGTTAACGGCAGAGCGCCTGAAGAACAAGCGCTAAAAGCCTCAAGACCGCTATGGGCGACGGCTTACACGCCTTTCTGTTTCTCCAGCGCGACCTGATACAGCACGTTTTTGCGCTCGCCGGTGATTTGCGCGGCCAACGCGGCGGCACGCTTGAGCGGCATCTCTTCGAGCAACAGATCAAGGATACGCATGGCTTCGCTGCTGACGGCGTCCTCGGACTCCGGCGCGGTCCAGCCAGCCACCAGCACAACGCATTCGCCGCGTTGCTGATTGCTGTCGGATTCAACGAAGGCGCGCAGCTCGGCCAGCGGTAGCCCCTTGAGGGTTTCAAAGGTTTTGGTGATTTCGCGGGCGAGCAATGCCTGACGCTCACCACCAAACACGGCTTCCATATCCTGCAGACATTCAAGGATGCGGTGCGGCGCTTCATAGAAAATCAACGTTCGCGGCTCTTCTTTAACCGCCTCCAGGCGCGCCTTGCGCCCGACCGATTTGGCCGGCAGAAAACCTTCGAAGATGAACCGGTCGGACGGCAGACCGGCCGCCGACAGCGCGGCGATAAGCGCACAGGCACCTGGCACCGGCACCACGTTGATCCCCGCCGCACGGGCCTGACGCACCAGGTGATACCCCGGATCAGAAATCAGCGGCGTTCCCGCATCGGAAATCAGTGCGACATTGTCACCGGCCAGCAAGCGGGTGATAAAGCGGCTACCTTCATCTCTTTCATTGTGTTCATGACACGCGGCCAGCGGCGTGCCGATGCCGAAGTGCTGCATCAGACGCGCCGAGTGACGAGTGTCTTCGGCAGCAATCAAGGCCACTTCACGGAGGATCTTCAGGGCCCGGGCGCTGATGTCGTCCAGGTTGCCGATGGGCGTCGCCACCACATAAAGCGAGCCAGCAGCGGAATTCAGGGAACCTGGAGCAGTCAAAGCGCACACCTCGTGATCGGTAAAAGCGGCCATTGTAGCGCGTCACGAGGCTTGCGATGCGCTCAAGCCGCGCCAGCTTTTGTGCGCAGTTGTGCGCCGCCGCAACATTTACTCCAGCTAAATTGCCCGATTCACACCAGTAACATCGCGCCCCGGCCAGTGCTTGGGTACAATTCGACGCTAATTTGATCGAGTATCAGGAACACTTACATGATCGCTTGCCTGCGGCTGTTCACTGCCCTCTGCCTCGCTGCCCTGTTGGCGGCTTGCGCCAGCTCCCCTTCCTCCAGCCTTGGCGAACTTCCACGGACCCCGGATGCCAGCATCGAGCAACTGCTCGAACAGGCTGGCCAGGCGAAAACCCCGGAAAAAGCCGCTCTGTTGCGCCTGAGCGCCGCAGACCTGGCTTATCGCCAGGGCAATGCCGGACAGTCCGCGCAAATCCTGCAACAAGTGCCGATGGAGCAACTCAAGCCCGGCCAGCAGATTTTTGCCAGCACGCTAAATGCTGAGCTGGCCATGACCCGCAATCAGCCGAAAGCCGCGCTGACTGCCCTGAGCCATCCAAGCCTGCAACATTTGGGCGAGATGCCTGAAGAGCAGCAAGTGCGCACCGGCACCGTACATGCCCGCGCCCTTGAGGCTGATGGCCAGACCCTGGCTGCTGCCCGCGAGCGCGTGTTCATCGCGCCGATGCTGCAAGGCGAAGCTGCGAGCAAAAACCACGAAGCGATCTGGACCCTGATCGGCTCGCTGCCAACTGATCAACTGCAGCCGAACAGCACCGACGATCTTGGCGGCTGGATGGGCCTGGCACTGGCGGTAAAATCCGCTGGCACCCTGGAACAGCAGCAAGCCGCGATCGACACCTGGCGCGCGCAGAATCCAAAACACCCGGCCGCAATCAACCTGCCGCTGCCGTTGACCAAACTCAAGGAACTGGCCAGCCAGCCACTGAGCAAGATCGCCCTGCTGCTGCCACAGGACGGCCCACTGGCCGCTGTTGGCAAGGCCCTGCGTGAAGGCTTCATGGCTGCGCACTACCAGGCTCAACAGGCCGGGCAGAAGCCGCCAGCGATCGAGTTCTACGACAGTTCCAAGCTGACTTCGATGGACGAGTTCTACCGCAAGGCTCAGGCTGACGGCGTACAACTGGTCGTCGGCCCGCTGGAAAAACCGCTGGTCAAACAACTGAGCACCCGTCCGCAACTGCCGATCACCACCCTCGCGCTGAACTACAGCGAAGGCGATCAAGGTCCGGCGCAACTGTTCCAGTTCGGTCTGGCCGCTGAAGACGAAGCCCGCGAAGTCTCGCGCCGTGCCCGTGCCGATGGCCTGCACCGCGCCGCGATCATGGTGCCGAAAGGCGAATGGGGCGACCGCGTACTGCGTGCGTTCAGCCAGGACTGGCAGGCCAACGGTGGCAGCATCGTCGCCACCGAGCGTGTTGATCAGCCAGTACAACTGGCCCAGCAGATCGCCGACATGTTCCAGCTGCGTCAAAGCGAAGCCCGCGCCAAGAGCCTGCAAAATGCCGCCGGCACCAACGTAGCGGCGCAGCCCTCGCGTCGTCAGGACATCGAATTCATCTTCTTGGCCGCGACCCCGCAACAGGCTCAGCAGATCAAGCCAACCCTGAACTTCCAGTACGCTGGTGACGTTCCGGTGTACGCGACGTCGCACGTTTACAGCGCCAGTGGCGACGTCAACCAGTACAACGACATGAACGGCATTCGCTTCTGCGAAACCCCGTGGCTGCTGGACACCAGCGATCCACTGCGTCAACAAGTGGTAGCGCAGTGGCCGCAGGCCTCCGGCAGTCTCGGTCGCCTGTACGCCATGGGTGTTGACGCGTATCGTCTGGCACCGCGCTTGGGTCAACTCAAAGCGCTGCCGGACAGCCGCATCGACGGCGAGTCGGGCAGCCTCGGCATGACCCAGACCCAGCGCGTTGTGCGTCAGTTGCCTTGGGCGCAGTTCGTCAGCGGCCAGGTTCAGCGCCTGCCGGACACCCCGCGCTAATGCCCGACAGGTCACGCTCGCAAAGCGGCAAGGATGCCGAGCGCCAGGCGCTCGAGCATCTGCAACAACAAGGTCTGCGCCTGCTGGCGCAGAACTGGTTATGCAAACGCGGCGAGCTTGATCTGGTCATGCTTGATGGCGATACAGTAGTATTCGTTGAAGTTCGCTACAGAAAAAACACTCAATGGGGTGGCGCGCTCGCTAGCATTGATGCGCGCAAGCAGCAGAAACTGATTTTCGCTGCGCAGTATTTTCTTCAGCGCGAGTCGCGCTGGGCCAATTCCCCCTGCCGCTTCGACGTGGTGGCCATCGACAGCCATCCGGATCAGCTGAACTGGTTGCAGAATGCGTTCGACAGTTGATCGTCGGCGTTGCGACCCGGACAATTCCACCGACAAATTTTGCTCTTTGCTTTGCGGGCTGCACATTCATGTGCCGGACAGCCGCGCTACTTAAGGTCACACAGATGGACATGCAATCCCGAATTCGCCAGCTTTTCCAGGCCAGTATCGACACCAAGCAACAGGCGATGGACGTACTTGCACCGCACATCGAGCAAGCCAGCCAGATCATGGTCAACGCCCTGCTCAACGAGGGCAAAATGCTTTCGTGCGGCAACGGCGGCTCGGCCGGTGACGCCCAGCACTTCTCTTCGGAGTTGCTCAACCGCTTCGAGCGCGAGCGTCCGAGCCTGCCGGCCATCGCCCTGACAACCGACACCTCGACGATCACCTCGATCGCCAACGACTACAGCTACAACGAAGTGTTCTCCAAACAGATCCGTGCGCTCGGTCAGCCAGGCGATGTCCTGCTGGCGATTTCGACCAGCGGCAACTCGGCGAACATTATTCAAGCGATCCAGGCCGCACATGATCGCGAAATGATTGTCGTAGCTATGACCGGACGCGATGGCGGCGGCATGGCGTCGCTGCTGTTGCCCGAGGACGTCGAGATTCGCGTACCGGCCAATGTCACTGCACGTATTCAAGAAGTCCACTTGCTGGCGATCCATTGCCTTTGCGATCTGATCGACAGCCAACTGTTCGGGAGTGAAGAATGACCCCTAATCGCCTTGGCCTTCTGGCCTTGACCCTGTGCCTCGGCATCAGCGGCTGCACCTCGGTGGTGAACGCCAGCCGTGAAGCACCGATCGAAGATGATCGTGGCACCCGCACCTTCGGCAGCAAGATCGACGACTCGCTGATCGAAACCAAAGTGGGTGTGAACGTGGCCAAGGCCGATCCGGCTCTGGACAACGATTCACACATCGTCGTCACCAGCTTTAACGGTGTCGTACTGCTCGCCGGCCAGACCCCGCGCGAAGACCTCAAGGCCAAGGCCGAACAGGCTGCCGCCAACGTGCAGCGCGTGAAGAAGGTGCACAACGAGCTGCAAGTGCTGCAACCGTCGTCCCTGCTGGCTCGTCAGAACGATGCGTGGCTGACCACCAAGATCAAGACGCAGATGCTGACCGATGCCAGCATTCCTGGCTCGCGCATCAAGGTCGTAACCGAGAACGGTATCGTCTACCTGCTGGGCCTACTGACCAAACAGGAAGCCACTCAGGCAACCAATCTGGTGCAGGGTGTTTCCGGCGTGCAGAAGATCGTGAAGCTGTTCGAATACATCGATTGATAGCCGAAACGCGCACACAAAAAAGGCGATCCATCCGGATCGCCTTTTTTATTATTTCACCACTTTCAGGCTTGGCCGGCCGCTAGGGCGCGGCGGCTCGCTGTCCGGTGGCGGCAAGTCGTCATCCGTCTCGATCTCTTCTTCGCCATCCATCGGCGACTCGAGATCGAACACCATGCCCTGACCGTTCTCCCGGGCATAGATCCCCAGGATCGCGCTGATCGGCACATACAGGCTGTGCGGGACGCCACCGAAGCGACCTTCGAAGGTCACCACGTCGTTGTCCATGTGCAGATGACGCACGGCACTTGGCGAGATGTTCAGGACAATCTGCCCGTCACTGGCAAAACCCTGCGGCACCTGCACTGCCGGGTACTCGGAATTGACCAGCATGTGCGGGGTGCAATCGTTATCAACAATCCACTCGTAGAGCGCGCGGACCAGATAAGGTCGACTGGAGTTCATAGCGGCTCCTTAAGCCTTAGCGCATATCGCGTTCGACACCAGACAGACTCGCCTGGAAAGCCTCACGCGCAAACGAGCGCTCCATATAATCAAGCAGCGGCTTGGCTGGCCGCGGCAGTTCAATACCCAGAATCGGCAAACGCCAGAGTATTGGCAATAGGCAGCAATCCACCAGACTTTGTTCCTCACTGAGGAAAAACGGCTTGTCGGCAAATAACGGCGACACGCCCGTCAGGCTTTCACGCAGTTCCTTGCGCGCCACGACACGCGCAGCTTCCTTGGACTTGGGATCCAGAATCAGATCCACCAGACCACACCAGTCGCGCTGAATACGGTGAATCAGCAGGCGACTATTGGCACGCGCCACCGGATAAACCGGCATCAATGGCGGGTGCGGGTAACGCTCATCCAGATATTCCATCACCACGGTCGACTCCCACAACGCCAGGTCACGATCGACCAGCGTCGGCAGACTGCCGTAAGGGTTTACTTCAATCAGTTTAGGCGGCTGGCGACCAGCTTCCACATAAATGATCTCGGCGCTGACACCCTTCTCTGCAAGCACAATGCGCACTCGGTGGGAATAGTGGTCGGCGGGGTCGGAGTAACAGGCCAACCGATTGGTCACGCCCATGGCGATCCTCCTCGCTTGTTGAAATTGTCGGAACCGGAAAAACGCGCGCGCCCAGAGGGCGCCTCCCGCAACCTCTGGCTGACCAGACGTTACGTTATCGGAGGCGCCCTTGGGCGCGCGCGATTAACAGCAATGCTTGAAGCGTATCAGTGCACGTCTTTCCAGTATTCACGCTTGAGCAGGTAGGCGAACACAAAGAAGAACGCCAGGTACAGCAAGACATAAGTACCGATGCGCTGATGTTGCAGCTTAACCGGGTTAGCCGAGTAAGCCAGGAAGGTTACCAGATTCTTGACCTTCTCATCGAACTGCTCTTCGTTCAGAGCACCGGATTTCGGCACGATGGTCAGTTGATCGCACGCTTCATGAGTCAGAGGCGTACCGGTCAGCGGATCATATTGCTTCTTGCCGTCTTCGACGATCTGCACCTGCTTGCAACCGACGACCTGACGACCTTGCAGGCCGACCAGCACGTTGGGCATGCCGACGTTCGGGAAGACCTTGTTGTTCACGCCCCATGGACGTGCAGGATCTTCGTAGAACGACTTCAGGTAACCGTAGAGCCAGTCGGTGCCGCGTACGCGAGCGACCAGGGTCAGATCCGGCGGTGCGGCACCAAACCAGGTCTTGGCGTCTGCCGGCTGCATGCCGATGTTCATGTGATCGCCAATCTTGGCGCCAGTGAACACCAATTTCTCCAGCATCATTTCGTGAGGAATGCCCAAATCATCGGCCACCCGCTCGTAACGCTGGAACTTGGCACTGTGGCAACCCATGCAATAGTTGGCAAAGGTACGCGCACCATCTTGCAGGGCAGCCTTGTCGGACACGTCGATGTCGACTTTTTCCAGTTCCGGACCACCGTGTTCGGCAGCGAAAGACAGCACAGGCAGCGCAGCAAAAATCAGAGCAAAAAATAACTTTTTCATCAGCCAGTCACCCTTTCCGGAACCGGTTTGGTCTTCTCGAGCCTGGTGTAGAACGGCATCAGAATGAAGTAGGCGAAGTACAGGAAGGTGCAAACCTGCGACAACAGGGTTCTCTCCGGCGTCGGCGCCAAAACGCCAAGAACGCCAAGAATCACGAACGAAATGCAGAACACCAGCAGCCAGATTTTGCTCATCCACCCTTTATAGCGCATCGATTTGACCGGACTGCGATCGAGCCATGGCAGCACGAACAGCACCGCAATCGCCGCCCCCATGGCGATAACACCCATGAGTTTGTCAGGGATCGCCCGCAAGATTGCGTAGAACGGCGTGAAGTACCAGACCGGCGCAATATGCTCTGGCGTCTTGAACGGGTTGGCCGGCTCGAAGTTTGGTTTTTCGAGGAAGTAGCCACCCATTTCCGGGAAGAAGAACACAATAAAGCAGAAGATAAACAGGAACACCACGACACCGACAATGTCTTTCACGGTGTAGTACGGGTGGAAGGCAATGCCGTCCAGCGGGATGCCGTTTTCGTCTTTGTGCTTCTTGATGTCGACGCCATCAGGGTTGTTCGAACCGACTTCGTGCAGCGCCAGAATGTGCAACACCACCAGGCCGAGAATCACGATCGGCAGCGCGACAACGTGCAAAGCGAAGAAGCGGTTAAGGGTGATCCCGGAGATCAGGTAGTCACCACGAATCCACTGGGTCAGGTCGTTGCCGATGACCGGAATCGCACCGAACAGCGAGATGATCACCTGGGCCCCCCAGTACGACATCTGACCCCACGGCAGCAGATACCCCATGAAGGCTTCCGCCATCAGCGCCAGGTAAATCAGCATGCCGAACACCCAGACCAGCTCGCGCGGTTTCTGGTACGAACCGTAGAGCAGACCACGGAACATGTGCAGATAAACCACGATGAAGAACGCCGAAGCGCCGGTCGAGTGCAGCAGACGCAGGATCGAGCCGTACTCGACGTCGCGCATGATGTATTCAACGGAGGCAAACGCCTCTTCTGCCGACGGCGTGTAGCTCATCGTCAGCCAGACACCGGTGACGATCTGATTGACCAACACCAGCAGCGCCAGGGAGCCGAAGAAGTAGAAAAAGTTGAAGTTTTTTGGAGCGTAATACTTGCTGAGATGGTCTTCCCACATTTTGGTCGCAGGAAAGCGCGCATCAACCCAATCCATGAACTTGCTCATCACGCTTTCTCCGTATCGACGCCAATGACAATCAGATCATCGGTCTCATAGGAATGCGGGGGAACTGGCAGGTTCAAAGGCGCAGGTTGCGACTTGTAGACGCGGCCAGCCAGATCGTAATGGGAACCGTGGCAAGGGCAGAAATAGCCACCGACCCAGTCTTTGCCCAGATCCGCAGGTGCCACTTCGGGACGGAAGGTTGGCGAGCAACCAAGGTGTGTGCAAATCCCGATCAGCAGCAGAATTTCCGGCTTGATCGAACGCACTTCAGGGTCGACATAGGTGGGTTGCGTGGAGTTTTTGGAGGTCGGATCGGAGAGCTGGCCCTCGATCTTCTTGAGATTCCCCAGAATTTCCTCAGTACGGCGGACAATGAACACCGGCTGGCCGCGCCATTCAGCAATCATCTGCTGTCCCGGCTCGATTTTGCTGACATTCACTTTCACCGGTGCACCGGCGGCTTTCGCCTTGGCACTGGGAAACCATGACCCCACGAACGGGACCGCAGCCCCCACCGCTCCTGCAGCACCCACCACGGATGTGGCTGCTACCAAGAAGCGACGCCGGCCTGCATTCACGCCGTCATTGCTCATTCAGTCCTCTCCCATCAGCTTTTGTGGCCTGTTAAATCAGGCATCTACTAAATAAATCAATGTTACTTATAAAAATTTTGCCGAATGGTAATGAAAAGCCCCAATTCTGACAAGGGAATTACCCGGAGCTCTTACCCTCAAGCCTTGCAGTATAGGGGGTCTACGGAAGTGGCAAGTTGTCGCAGCGCAATTCTTTGATAAATCACAGGCATAAAAAAACGCCCGCTTCCGTGAGGAGGCGGGCGTTCTTTTTGAACGCGGAAGCGGAATTAACGCTTCGAGTACTGCGGACGCTTACGCGCTTTACGCAGACCAACTTTCTTACGTTCAACTTCACGGGCGTCGCGAGTAACGAAGCCAGCTTTGCGCAGAGCGCCACGCAGGGTTTCGTCGTAGTCCATCAGAGCGCGAGTGATGCCGTGGCGGATTGCGCCAGCCTGACCACTTACACCACCGCCGATCACGGTGACGTAGATGTCGAACTTCTCGACAGTCTCGGTCAGCTCCAGCGGCTGACGAACTACCATGCGGGCAGTTTCGCGGCCGAAGAAGTTATCCAGCGAACGGTTGTTGATGGAGATGTTACCAGTACCCGGACGCAGGAAAACGCGTGCGGTTGCGGTCTTGCGACGGCCAGTGCCGTAATTTTGAGTCGCCGACATAATGTACTATTCCGTTAAAACTTCAGTTCTTGGGGCTGCTGAGCAGTATGTGGGTGTGCAGCGCCCGCATAGACTTTCAGCTTACGGTACATGTCGCGACCCAGTGGGTTTTTAGGCAGCATGCCTTTAACCGCGGTCTCGATCACGCGCTCAGGGGCTTTAGCGATCAGCTTTTCAAAGTTGATCGACTTGATGCCGCCCGGGAAACCGGAGTGGGAGTAGTACATTTTGTCAGTGGTTTTAGCACCGGTAACACGAATCTGCTCAGCGTTGATGACGACGATGTAGTCGCCGGTGTCAACGTGAGGAGTGTACTCAGGCTTGTGCTTGCCACGCAGACGGCTCGCGATTTCGGTGGCCAGACGACCCAGGGTCTGACCAGCAGCGTCGACGACAAACCAGTCGCGCTTTACTGTTTCCGGTTTAGCAGTAAAAGTTTTCATTCTTTATAGCCTCAGGGGCCGCCCTGTAAATTAGACGGCGGATCTTACTGAATAGTGCGTACTTTGACAAGTCAAAGGCAGCCGGATACAGACGCTTTCGGGGGCTCGGGTCGGCGCGTCCGTTCAACGGCAAGATTCTTCGGCGGCGGCGCATCACTTCCACTGCAGAAAGAGGTCGGCAATTATGCAGATTGCGAAAAATATTTCAACCTGCTTTTATGATTGTTTTGCCCAAGGAGCACCCGATGGACTATCGCCAGCTAGGCCGTACCGACCTGAACGTGAGTGCAATCTGCCTCGGCACCATGACCTGGGGCGAGCAAAACACTGAAGCTGAAGCCTTCGCTCAGATCGAACGGGCCAAAGAAGCCGGGATCAATTTCATCGACACCGCCGAGATGTACCCGGTGCCACCAAAAGCCGAAACCTACGCCACCACTGAGCGCTATATTGGCAATTACTTCAAAAGTCGCGGCGACCGTGCCGACTGGATCCTCGCCAGCAAGATCGCCGGCCCCGGCAACACCATCGACTACATCCGCGACAAAAACCTGCGCCACAACCGCCAGCACATCATTGCAGCCGTCGACGCCAGCCTTGAGCGCCTGCAGACCGACTACATCGATCTGTATCAATTGCACTGGCCGGAGCGCAGCACCAACTTTTTCGGACAGCTGGGCTACAAACACAAGATCGAAGCTAACCTGACCCCGCTTGAAGACACCCTCGAAGCACTCGACGAGCAAGTGAAAGCCGGCAAGATCCGCCACATCGGTCTGTCCAACGAAACCCCTTGGGGCACCATGCGTTTTCTGGCATTGGCCGAAGCCCGTGGCTGGCCGCGCGCGGTGTCAATCCAGAACCCGTACAACCTGCTCAACCGCAGCTTTGAAGTGGGCCTGGCAGAAATCGCCATCCGCGAACAATGTGGCCTGCTGGCCTATTCGCCGCTGGCGTTTGGTTTTCTCTCAGGCAAATACGAAGGTGGCGCCCGTCCGCCGAAAGGGCGCCTGAGCCTCTACAGTCGCTTCAGCCGCTATTTCAATGCCCAGTCGGAAGCAGCCTGCAGCCGTTATGTTGCGCTGGCCCGTGAACACGGTCTGGATCCGGCGCAGATGGCGCTGGCGTTCGTCACTCAGCAACCGTTCGTCACCAGCAACATCATTGGCGCAACAACGCTGGAGCAACTGGACAGCAACATTGCCAGCTTCGATCTGAAGCTGTCGGATGAAGTGCTGGAGGGGATCGAGGCGATTCACAAGGATCATCCGAATCCTGCGCCGTAAGTAAAAAGATCGCAGCCTTCGGCAGCTCCTACAGGGTTCACGCACATCCTGTGCAGGAGCTGCCGCGGGCTGCGATCTTTTTGGCTATTAAAGCGACCGCGCAATAATCTCCTTCATGATTTCATTGGTGCCGGCATAAATCCGCTGCACCCGCGCATCCGCCCACGCCCGGGCCACCGGGTACTCCCACATGAAGCCGTAGCCACCATGCAACTGCACGCACTCGTCGAGCACCTTGCATTGCAGATCGGTGCCCCAGTATTTCGCCATCGCCGCCGTCGGCACGTCGAGCTTGCCTTGCAGGTGCAGTTCCAGACATTTATCGACGAACACTCGGCCGATCTGAATTTCAGTCGCCATCTCTGCCAGCTTGAAGCGGGTGTTCTGGAAGTCGGCAATGGCTTTGCCGAACGCCTTGCGATCGCGGGTGTAATCAAGCGTCCATTGCAACGCAGCTTCAGCTGAAGCCAGGCCACCGATCGCCACAGTCAGACGTTCCTGAGGCAGTTCCTGCATCAGATAAGCGAACCCGGCCCCGGCCTGCCCCAGCAGGTTTTCTTTCGGCACGCGCACGTCTTGGAAAAACAATTCCGACGTGTCCTGCGCCTTCATACCAACCTTCTCGAGGCGCTTGCCCTTGTCGAAACCCGGCGTGCCTGCTTCCACCAGAAACAAGCTGGTGCCCTTGGCGCCGGCCTTCGGATCGGTCTTGGCGACCACGATAACCAGATCAGCCAAAAAGCCATTGGTGATAAAGGTTTTCGATCCGTTGATCACATAGTCGTCACCGTCCAGCACAGCCGTGGTCTTAACGCCTTGCAGATCGGAACCCGCTCCCGGCTCGGTCATGGCGATGGCTGTGACCATCTCGCCCGAAACCAGTTTCGGCAGGTATTTTTGCTTCAGTGCTTCACTGCCGTAATGCAGGATGTACGGCGCAACAATGTCCGAATGCAGCGAGAAACCGATACCGGTCAGGCCTAGTCGCCCGACCTCCTCGATCACCACCGCACTGTAGAGAAAATCCGCCCCCAGCCCGCCGTACTCTTCCGGCAGGTGCGAGCAGAGCATTCCCGCCTCCCCTGCCTTGTTCCAGAGCTTACGGTCGATATGGCCTTGTTTCTCCCATTGCGCATGGAACGGCACCGCCTCTTTTTCGAGGAAGGTTCGTACGCTGTTGCGAAACAATTCGTGCTCGGGGCTGAACAAGGTTCTGGGGATCATGCGGCACCTTTCTTTGTTGTTGGAGGGAGATGACCTTCAGAGACTAAGCCTCCCTTCTGACACGGGACACTGGACACATCCGACAAAAAATAAGACGATCCAGCCGTCTGGTGACCACTTTCCCTTATAAAAACAAAACAAAAGTTGAATTATGTCCAAGCAAGTCTCCACGCCCTTGCGGCGCGTCAGCATCCTGGCAATCGACCGGGTTTTCGCCTCCACTCTCATGCAAGCCAAGGATTTCTTCCATCTGGCCAGCCTGCGTTATGGCAAACAACTGGGCCACGGCCTGACGCCAGCCTTCGAAACACGGCTGGTCAGCCCCGACGGCAAACCGGTGAACAGCTTCAGTGACGTCGTGATGCCCGTCGATGGCGGCCTGGAAAACGCCGATGTCATTATTCTCCCGGCGTTCTGGGACGATTTCGATACGCTGTGCAGCCGTTATCCACAAGTCCTGCCGTGGCTGCGCGAACAGCATGCCCGAGGCGCAGTGTTGTGCGGCGAAGCCACCGGGGTGTTCTGGCTGGCGGAGGCCGGCCTGCTCAATGGCAAGGAAGCGACCACCTACTGGCGCTTCTTCAATGCCTTCGCCGAGCGCTTCCCCAAGGTCTACCTCAATCAGGACAAGCACCTGACCGACGCCGACAACTTGTATTGCGCCGGCGGCACCACCTCAGCCTGCGACCTGTACATCTACTTGATCGAGCGTTTCTGCGGGGCCAACGTGGCGCAAGCCGTGGCCCGTGACATTCTCTACGAAGTGCAACGCAACTATGCGCCGGGACGCATCGGTTTTGGCGGGCAGAAGCTGCACCAGGACGTGATCATCCTGCAGATCCAGCACTGGCTCGAAGAGCACTTCGCCGACAAATTCCGCTTCGAAGACGTCGCCCGCGAGCACGGCATGAGCATCCGCAACTTCATGCGCCGCTTCCAGACCGCCACCGGGGACAAACCGCTGCACTACCTGCAACGGCTGCGTATCGAAACCGCGAAAGGCCTGCTGTCCGGGAGCCGCAAGAGCATCAAGACCATCAGCTATGAGGTCGGTTACGACGATGCGAGCTTCTTTGCGCGGCTGTTCCGGCAGCACACTGGACTGTCGCCGAATCAGTATCGGCAGCAGTTTCAGCAGGCAGCCTAAAAGCAAAAGATCGCAGCCTGCGGCAGCTCCTACAGAATGGTGTACACCTGTAGGAGCTGGCGAAGCCTGCGATCTTTTGATCTTCAGCACACAAAAAAAGGGCCTGCAATTGCAGGCCCTTTTTTTGTTTTGCGAATCCGCTTAAGGCTTGTGCGCCCGCGACAGAAACTCGTGCGATTGCATCTCCAGCAGACGGCTCAGCGTACGCTGGAATTCAAACGTCAGACGGCCGCCGGTGTACAGATCCTTCAGCTCGACTTCAGCCGAAATGATCAGTTTCACGTTGCGGTCGTAGAACTCGTCGACCATGTTGATGAAGCGCCGAGCAATGTCGTCAGTGGTGACGCTCATCTGCTCGACACCGCTGAGCAGCACGGCGTGGAAAATCTTGCCCAGTTCGATGTAGTCGTTCTGGCTACGCGGGCCGTCGCACAGTTCGCGGAAGTCGAACCAGGCCACGTCGTCGCATGTGCGCAGCGCTCGGATCTCACGGTTTTCGATGATCAGCACATCATTCTCGACCGCTGCGGTGCACTCAGGCGTCAGCGCACGGAAGCTCTTGCGCAGGCTTTCGTGAGCGGCTTCGTCGAGCGGATAGTGGAACAGCTCCGCTTGTTCGAGGTGACGCAGACGGTAGTCGACGCCGCTGTCGACGTTGACGATCTCGGTGTTCTGCTTGATCAGGGCGATGGCTGGCAAGAAACGCGCGCGTTGCAGGCCGTCCTTGTACAGACCGTCCGGCACGATGTTCGAGGTCGCGACCAGGGTCACGCCATTCTTGAACAGTTCTTCCATCAGCGTGCCGAGGATCATTGCGTCGGTGATGTCGGAAACGAAGAATTCATCGAAGCAGATCACCCGCGACTCGGTCGCGAAGCGCTTGGCGATGATGGTCAGCGGGTTTTTCTCACCACCGAGGGTTTTCATCTCTTCATGCACACGCTTCATGAAGCGGTGGAAGTGCGTGCGGGTCTTTTCCTTGAACGGCAGCGCTTCGAAGAAGGTGTCGACCAGGTAAGTCTTGCCGCGACCTACGCCGCCCCAGAAATACAGGCCCTTGACCGGCGCCTGATCCTTTTTGCCGAACAGTTTGCTCAACAGACCCGGCTTGTTCTGATCGGCGGCGATCAGATCCTCGTACAGACGCTGCAAATGACGCACGGCAGTTTCCTGCGCGGCGTCATGGAAGAAGTCCGGGCGTTTCAGATCAGCTTGGTATCGTTCTAGGGGCGTCATAATTCGTTAGCAAGGCAACAAAAACGGGCCGTCACTGTAGCGACGGCCCGGGGGAATGGCAATCGGCCCTTGGTCGGACCGTGCCGCCGATTAGTCCTGAACCGGGGTCAGCGCGACGCGCAGAGCCTCGATGGCCGCGTCTCGCGCAGCAGCGTCGGCGAACGCCGGGCTGTCACCGACGCACTCGCCTTCCAGCCACACGCTGAAGCTCAGGTCTTCGCTGCGTACGTCCAGTGGCTGGCCGGATTGCAGTTGCTTGGTCACCTGCCCGGCAGTTTTGCCGTCGGCAAAGTTGCGCGACAGCAGCAATTGCTCACCATCGGCCGCCAGCAGACGGAAGCGGAAGCTGCCGTCGTCTTCACGGAAGCTGACGAAACGTGCGGCTTTCGCGACTTTCTTCTTGGTGGTCGCGGCGACTTGCACCTGATTGACGAAGGAACGCAGGCCCACGGCTTCGCGCAGCTCGTTGAGGAATGGCGTTGCCACGGCACGGGCCTTTTTCGCACCGATCTGCAGGATGTCTTCCAGATCCGCCGGGCGTTCGATCAACTGGTGATACTTGTCGCGAGCCTCGCCGAGTTGGTTGTCGAGCAACTGGAACAGACGGTTCTTCGCCTCGCCCCAACCCAGACCGCCGAGCAGTTCGCTGCGGAACTCATCGGATTGCGCCGGCGTGGCGAAGGCCTGAAACAGGGTGAACAGGTGCGAATTGTCCGGATCTTTCGCTTCGCCTGGCGCTTTGGAGTCAGTGACGATCCGTGAAATCGCGTCCTTCATTTCTTTGGCGCTGGAGAACAACGGGATGGTGTTGTCGTAGCTCTTCGACATCTTGCGACCGTCGAGGCCTGGCAACGTCGCCACGCTCTCTTCGATCAGCGCTTCGGGCATGGTGAAGAATTCTTTGCCCTGCCCGAACAGGTGGTTGAAGCGCTGGCCGATGTCACGGGCCATTTCCACGTGCTGGATCTGGTCACGACCGACCGGGACCTTGTGCGCGTTGAACATCAAAATGTCCGCCGCCATCAGCACCGGGTAGCTGTAGAGGCCCATGGTGATACCGGCATCCGGGTCTTCGCCGGTCTCGACGTTCTTGTCCACCGAGGCCTTGTAGGCGTGCGCGCGGTTGAGCAGGCCCTTGGCCGCAACGCAGGTCAGCAGCCAGGTCAGCTCAGGGATTTCCGGGATGTCGGACTGGCGGTAGAAGGTCACGCGGTCGACATCGAGGCCGCCGGCCAGCCAGGTCGCGGCGATTTCCAGACGCGAGCGCTGGATGCGCAGCGGGTCATCGCATTTGATCAGGGCGTGGTAGTCGGCCAGAAAGTAGAACGAATCGGCATTGCTGTCGCGGCTGGCAAGGATTGCCGGGCGGATGGCGCCGGCGTAGTTGCCCAAGTGCGGCGTGCCGGTGGTGGTGATGCCGGTGAGGATACGGGTACGGTTCGTCATGGGTAATCGCTTGTCAGACTGCAATCAATTCGAGAGACGCGGCAGGATCAGATCCTTGAGATCGGTCAACTTGCCATGAAAAAAGTGTCCGCATTCTGCCACTTTCAGCAGCTCATGGGGGCGCTGGAGTTTTTCCGACCAGTCGTAGACCAGTTGCGGATCGATGACTTCGTCGGTTTCCGGCTGGATCACGGTCAGCTCGCCGTGCTGTGGCAGTTGATCCTGCTCGCCCAGACGCATCACCGCTGGCGCGACCATGAACAGGTGCTTGAGCAGCACGCCCTGCGCTTCAAGACGACCGCCGAGACTTGCTGCAACAAATCCACCAAAGGAGAAACCGAACAGGGTCAACGGCAGATCCGGGTGTTTTTCCCGCAGCCACTTGGCGGCCGCCTGGGCATCATCGACTTCGCCAGTGCCCATGTCGTGCGAACCTTCGCTGGCGCCGACGCCGCGATAGTTGAAACGCAAGGTGATCCAACCTGCGTCGCGCGCGGTGCGCTGCAGGGTCGAGACGACCTTGTTGAGCATGGTGCCGCCCTGCACCGGGTTCGGATGACAGATCAGCGCGATGCCGATTGGCTGCTCGTTATCCAGGTACAAAGCTTCGATTTGGCCGACAGGGCCGGCAATCACTACAGGGGTTTCACGCATCAGCAAGGAAGGAACTCCGTGACCTCGAATCGGGTCGACTCGTCTAGCAAATTGTCTGTGCCAATCTATTGCGAGTGAATCGCGGTATACAGCGCAGGTTCGAGCCGTTAACGTAAAGCAAAGCCGTTTATAGAGGAAGGACTCGTGGAACACTCGCTCTTAGTTTGGTTGTTACCGACTCTTGCCCTGGTTGTGGGTGTCGCCATTGGATTCCTGATCGCGCGCGTTGCGCCGAACGCCGCGCCGAGCCGTACGCAGCGTCAACTGGATGATATCCAGGAGCGTTTCGACAGTTATCAAAACGAGGTGGTCACCCACTTCAACAGCACCGCGATGCTGGTCAAGAAGCTGACCCAGAGCTATCAGGAAGTGCAGGATCATCTCGCCGAGGGCGCCAATCGTCTGGCCCTGGACGAGCAGACCCGCCAGCGCCTGATCGCTGCCCTGCACGCCGATGCGGCAGTCGCGCCACGCGAACGCCTGACGCCACCGCGCGATCAGGAGCCGCCACGTGACTACGCACCGAAGACCCCGAACTCGCCGGGGATGCTCGATGAGCATTATGGTCTGAAGAAGTAACCAGCCTTCGCTGATAAACAAAAGCCCCCGGACAATTCGGTTGTCCGGGGGCTTTTTTGTGCCTGTTGAGTTTGTGATGCCTGCGCAGGCGTAGCAACCCTGTAGGAGCTGTCGAGTGAAACGAGGCTGCGATCCGTTGATCTTGTTGTCAAAGCTAAAGATCAACAGATCGCAGCGTGCCGCAGTTCCTGCAGAGCGACTGCGTTCAGGCAAAAAAATGCCCGACCACAGGACCGGGCATTTCTTCATACAGGCATTGAGTTACGGATACTGCTGAACCGTACCCGGCTGCTGTTGCTGCTGACCACCATACTGCTGGCCAGGAATCGCCTTCAGGTTGACTTCAACGCGACGGTTCTGCGCCCGGCCATTCACGTCACCGTTACTGGCAACCGGGTTATCCGGGCCGGCGCCACGGGCCGAGAGGTTGGCACCGCTGACACCTTGCGAGGTCAGGTAGGTCGCCACGCTCTGCGCACGACGCTGGGACAGGTCCATATTGTGCTGGCGGCTGCCGGTGCTGTCGGTATAGCCAACGATCTCGATCTGGTTCTGGTTGAACTCTTTCAACGAACCCGCGAGGTTATTCAGCGGCTGGTAGAAGCTTGGCGCGATGTTCGCCGAATCAGTGGCGAACGTAATGTTGCCCGGCATGATCAGCTTGATCTGATCGCCCTGACGCTGCACTTCAACACCGGTGTTGGCCATGCTCGCGCGCAGTTTCTTTTCCTGCTGATCGGCGTAGTAACCGTAACCGGCTGCAGAGGCGCCCACCACAGCGGCGCCGATCAAAGCCCCTTTGCCGCGGTTGTTGTGGTCGATGGCGGCACCGGCGAGCGCACCGGCCAGGGCACCGAGGCCACCGTACTTGGCGGTTTTGCTCATGCCTTGCGAGCCACCGTCGGCCTGGCCCTGATTGTCATACGGGTTAGGCGAGGCGCAGCCGGACAGCAAGGCCACGGCAGTAGCGACAATAATCAAACGACGCGTGGTGAACATGGAGAGCTCCTGGTTTTTCGCATTCTGTGGTGCAGCGGCCACTGGGTTAATGGACCTGCGCGGGCGTTGGATCATGACAATGCACAAAAATTCCGCCGGGCACTCGTGACAAAATATTTAGACGCGCACAAACGGGTTTTCGCGCATTTCATCACCCAGACGGGTATCCGGCCCATGCCCGGTCACCACGATCGCGTCCTCGTCCAGCGTGTACAGCCGCTGCTTGATCGAACGCACAATGGTCGCCTGATCGCCGCCCCACAAATCCGTGCGCCCTACGCCGCGACGGAACAACGTGTCGCCAGCAATCAACAGCTTAGCTTCGGAAAACCAAAAGCTCATGGAACCGGGTGTATGTCCCGGCGTATGCAGCGCTACACCGCAACCGCAGGCCAGTTCTTCGTCATCGCTCAGCCAGCGATCCGGTGACGGCACCGGTGTGTAAGGCACACCAAACATCTGGCATTGCATTTCGAGGTTGTCCCACAGGAATTGGTCTTCCTTGTGCAAATGCAGGGTCGCGCCGGTTTTTTCTTTCATCTGCCCGGAAGCGAGGAAGTGATCGAGATGCGCGTGGGTGTGGATGATGCTGACGACCTTGAGGCCATGGGCATCGAGGCGCGCCATGATCAGGTCAGGATTACCGCCCGGGTCGACGACGATGGCTTTTTTGGTGGTCGGGTCGCCGATGATGGTGCAGTTGCACTGGAGCGGGCCGACGGGGAAGGTTTCGCGGATGAGCGCTGTGTTCGGGGTTTGCATGGTTTTGATCCTGATGCCTAGGCGTGCCGCTGCGGTTGTGATGCGCAAAATTGATGGGATATCCTCGCGCCGTACCATTTTTGAAACAAGACGGCAGGAAGCCAATGCCCCGCTCTATGGAACACGTGCTCGTCGATAAAAGCGTTCTTTTTTTGGACCCGGACATTATCAACCGCATTCGTGCGAGGAATGGGCTGCCTTTTATCGCCCATTCCGATCTTCTGAAGCTTCAGTCCCTGACCCAGGGAGACGAGCAGGTCCACCGCAACGCACGGGATTTTTTTCGGTATTTCATCGGCCAGCCGTCTCGGCCGCACCGTGCGCTCCCTAAAGGTACAGCGCTGCATCCCGGCGATCTGCTGGCCGAATGCTCGTTCAATGGCCAAGCGATCTTCGCGCTCAAACGCACGACCACGCCGCCGGAGCAAAGCCCCTCGGCAGACGTCGTCGACTTGTGCCGCCATTACGATCTGCTGCTACTGACGTGCGACGAATCGCAGCTCGCTCAGTGCAAAGCCGCGCAGGCCAGAGCCCAGCGCTGGACCGGGCCGGCACCCTCGCCGGCACCTAAAACTGCACCCGCACCCGCACCGATCGTGCCTTTCGACATGCCGGCAAACCCGATCCTCACTGCGGACGTGGTTATTCGTAACCGAGGTGAACGCGTCGTGGAAGGCTCGGTGGTAACCACCTCGAGCGGTCGTCAATTGACCCTGGATAAAGCCATCAGCGCCGGCGGAGAAGGAACGATCCATGCCGTGGTCGGCAACGCACAAGTCTGCAAGATCTATCACATTGAAAAACTCACGACCCGGCGCCGCGAGAAAATCAGCCTGATGGTGACGCGTAAGATCGTCGAACCCGGGATTTGCTGGCCGACCGAGCTGGTGTTCAATGCGCAAAATGAGTTCGTGGGTTATGTCATGCCTCGCGCGGACGGCAGAACCCTTCACAGCACGGTATTCGTCAAACAGGTACTGCTGAAGACCTTCGCGAAATGGACGCGGCGTGACCTGGTGAATATCGCGACCGCCTTTCTGAAACAGGTGCACTATCTGCACTCGCTGAACATCATCGTGGGCGACATCAATCCGATGAACCTGCTCGTGACGGCAGACAGCAACAAAGTCTGGATGGTCGATACCGACAGCTTCCAGATTGGACATTTCCCCTGCGAAGTGGGCACGGTGCCGTTCACCGCACCGGAAATCCAGGACGAAAAATATGGCGACTACCTGCGCACAAAAAATCACGAGCTGTTCGCCATCGCCACGATGTTGTTCATGATCCTGCTGCCGGGCAAACCACCCTATTCTCAACAGGGTGGCGGAACGGCTTCCGACAACATCAAGAACATGAACTTCCCCTACCGATTCAAAAAGGGCAGCGGCATAGGCCGGGCAAGCGTCGCGCCGGTGGGCGTCTGGCAGCATATCTGGAGTCATTTGCCGTATCCGCTCAAACAGGCATTCAGCAATACTTTCGAAGACAATCAGCGACGCCCCATCGATGACTGGCTGAAACTGCTGACTCAGTACGGCGAAGGGTTACGCAAAGGCAAACATTGCGATGATTTGTTTCCTGCCGCGTTTCATATCAAAGATCCCGTTGAAGACGTCTGTGGCAGTTGCAAAAAGCCCCACAAGGTGGCCAAGGACTGGTTTGAAAAAATGAAGGCGGCAGGCAAGCCGACCATATGCTCGAACTGCCAGAAAACAGCGAAACTGAAAAAACTGGCCAGTGAGAGCCAAAAGAAAATCGAACAGGCCGGCCAGCGTGCGGCGCCACCTCCGGCGCCCATCGCGCCTCGCCCAACGCCACCCCCGCCTCCCAAAGTGGCAGCACCGGCACCGAAACGTCCTGCACCCGCGACTGCACCTGCTACCGCTCGCCCGACAGCGGCAAGGCCGCCGCAGCAACCGACGTCCGCTCGATCGCAACCCTATCGACCATTGCCAGTGCACGCGAGCAATCCGCAAAACATCGTTTTGCGCTGGTTCAAACGACTCTTGAAGCGTTGGCTGTAACGCTCACCCCACAAGGACAATTCCATGCCAGACAACTATCTCCTCAGTCAGGAAGAACTTGCTGAGAACCCGACCACACGCGTACCCGTCTGCCTCGTGCTGGATGTCAGCGGATCAATGGAAGGCGAGCCTATTGCAGAACTGCACTCGGGCGTTCAGCAGTTTTTCGAAGCAATCAAGGACGATGAAATAGCGCAATATGCCGCTGAAATCTGCATCGTGACTTTTGGCGGAACAGCGCAGAAAGTCATGGATTTCGGCTCCATCAGCCGTCAGGACGTACCGCCGCTGGTCGCTTCCGGCATGACTCCGATGGGGCACGCCGTGGGCATAGCTCTGGATTTGCTGGAAGCGCGCAAAGAGGATTATCAACAGGCTGGCGTCGATTACTTTCAGCCGTGGATGGTTCTCATGACGGATGGCGAGCCGACCGATGACATCAGCGAAGCAGCCACTCGCGTCAGCGACATGATCAGCAAACGCAAACTGACCGTGTTCCCCATCGCAATCGGTAAAGCCGCGAACGTACAATCGCTGGCTCGATTCTCGCCGTCACGCCCGCCACTGCGCCTCAAAGGCCTGCGCTTCAACGAGTTTTTTGCCTGGCTGAGCAAAAGTGTTTCCCGTGCCTCACAGTCGACACCCGGTGACGCAGTGCCACTGGATATCAAAGGCATCGAAGCCTGGGGACAGGTCTGAGCCATGTCTGACCTCCCAGACTTCACCTGTAAAACCGCTTTCGCGTCGGTCGCGGGGCGCTCGCACCTGAAAACTCAAACACCTTGCCAGGACTATGTCGCGGCAAGAGAGTCCAACGGCGTGACCTGCATTGCACTGGCTGACGGTGCGGGCTCCAGAGCCCGGTCGGACATCGGCGCCCAGGTCGCGGTCACCGCGACACTCGCCTACGTCTGCAAGAATTTTGAAAGCCTTTGGCAGAACATGGAAAAATCCCATGCGAAGGCAGCCCAGCGTCTGGTCAATCGCTGCCTGGACGCATTCAGACGCAAATCCGCCAAGCACGGAGGCGACATCAACGATCTGGCCTGCACCCTGTCATTCGTTGCTTACTCGCAGGGTCGCTACATGGCCGGGCACTTGGGCGATGGTGTCATCGCCAGCATTGATTCGGACGGCCACCTGCAGACTCTTTCGCCTCCAGAAAACGGCGAGTACGCCAATACCACCTGGTTTCTGACTGACCCTAAAGCGATATCGAAGCTACGGCTGTACCGCGGGCACATCGACACGCCAACCGGCTTTGCGATCATGAGCGACGGCAGCGCCGAAAGCCTGTATCAAAAATCCAGCGGAGCCCCCGCACCGGCAGTCAAGACACTGCTGGGGTGGAATGCGACGTTGCCTGGGAAAAAATTCAAGGCTGTGCTGAGCGAGAACCTGCAACAGTCCATCGCCAGCAAAACCGCCGATGATTGCGCCTTGGGCCTGATTTCGATTCGTGAACGTGACGGATCGACAAACGGCGTGGGTGCTGACAAAGCGAAGTGACCGACAACCTCTGGCCCAAGGTTCGCCTTGCGCCAGAAGCATCCAGCCAAGGTTACTGCAACACCCCCAGCTCTTTCGCCCGGGCCACCGCTTGCGTTCGCCGCTCAACCCCCAACTTGCTGTTGATGTGGCTGGCGTGGGTTTTAACGGTGTGCAAAGAGATAAACAACTGCTCGCTGATTTGCTGATTCGAACAACCTTCGGCGATCAGGCGCAGTACCGCCAGTTCCCGGCTGCTGAGTTGTTCAGCCGCGCCGGACTCGACAACCGGACGAAGCGTCGCCGCTGGGAAGCGTTCAAGTAGCTGCTGTCCTGCCAGCGCTGGCGAATTGTGCAACTGCCCACGCAACCAGTCAGCGCGCCCTTTCACCAAGGCATCGAACGGCTGCAACACGCCCCCGGCCGCCGCCTCCAGCGCCTGACTCAAAGCCTTGCGCGCTTCCGGCTCACGACCATTGGCCAACAACAACGAAACCTTCTGCGTCAACGCCATCACACTGAGCAATTGCCGTCCCGTCTGTTGGCCGTTCTCATGCAATACATTCAACCGCCCTTCGGCAAGCATCGGTTGCCCCTGAATCATGTCGAGCAACGCCTGTTGCAACTCCACATGCAACGGCAGTTGCGGATGAAACTCCGGCGGCGCAGCGGCGCGCTCCCCGGTGTAGGTCTGGCCCAATCGCGCCAGCCACGCCTCGGCCAGATCAGTGCGACCCTGCGCCAGCCACAGCTCACATTTGACCAGGGTGATCATCGCCAGGTAGTAGATCGGCGGCACATCCCAGATGTGCATCAGGCGTTCGGCTTCGGCGAGCTCGGCAAAGGCCTTGGCGAACTCGCCACTGCTGCCATCCAGTCGAGCGATCACGCAGTGGCCGATCAACACGCTGATATCGCGACAGGCGCGTGCCTCGCCGATTCCGGCCAACAACCGCACCCGTGCCGCCTGAGGCTGCAAGCGCATGGCCAACAGAAAACCCTCGTACAGCGTCAGCCGTGCACGCACCGCGTACAAGCGCTGTGGCGACAAGCCGCGCAACCGCTCCAGGCCCTGATGGACCTCATCGAGAGCACGCAGGATTTCGCCGCGAGCCTGCAACACCCGCGCACGATCGTAATGCGCCAACGCTTCGAACAAGGGATTGCCGACGCGCTGTGCCAGTTCCAGGGATTCGCGGTTAAGACCGCGTGCGCGCCACAGATCGCCATCGGCAATGGCCAGATTGGACAAGGTCGATAGACACATCAGCCGTTGGCCATAACGTTTGGCCGGCAGGCTTTCCAGAGCTTCAGTGCAGTATCTGATCGTCAATTCCCGATGCCCACGCCCGCGCGCAATGATCCCGCTCAGCGCCAGCCATTGCGCCAGCATCGACTTCTGCGCGGTAGCGGAGGGCGCCGGCAGGAAGCGGCTCAGGTGGCTGGACAGCTCTTCGGCGGCATCGAGTTGACAGGCCAGCCCCAGCGCCCAGCTGTACAACACAATCAAACGCGGAGTACTGATCAACAGGCTGTCGGGCAAGTCCATTTTCCAGCGCAGCAGCATGCCGACGTTCTGCTCGGCGAGCAGTTGCTCCTCGGAAAGGTTCTGTACCAGATTTGCCGCCACATCGAGGTGACCTGCACGCAGCGCCTGTTCGACCGCCTCGTCCAGCAGCCCTTGAGCGTTGAACCAGCGACAGGCACGCAGATGCAGCGTTGCCGTCGGCACCATCGCTTGCGCAATCGGCCGACTGCGCAATAAATCAGAGAATAAATGGTGATAACGATACCAGTGACCATGCTCGTCCAGCGGCACCAGAAACACCTGATGCGCCAGCAGGAAACGCAGGATCTCGGCACTGTCATGGGCTTCACGAACGGCATCGCACAACTCGCTGCAAAAACGCTCTTGCGGTGCGGTGTCGTAGAGAAAGGCCTGTACTTCGGCGGGCAGGCAATCGATGACTTCCTCCAGCAAATAGTCGCGGATCAGCCCTTCCCCGCCGTTCAGTGCTTGCGGCAACGCGGCATCGTTGCCCGCCTCGGCCACCGCCAGCAACCAGAAGCGCAAACCGGCGACCCAGCCTTCGCTGCGCTGGATCAGGTTTTCCAGCGCTTCACCGCGCAGTGAACTGCTGTGACGATCGAGCAAGGTCAGGGCTTCGTCGTATGTCAGGCGCAAGTCCTGTTCGTGCAACTCCAGCAACTGCCGCGACAGCCGCAAGCGCGCCAGATGCCAGTCCGGACGCTGGCGACTGGTGACCATCACCAGCAAGCCATCGGGCAGATGGTTGAGGAAGAATTGCAGGCAGCGGTCGAGCACCGGGCCTTGGGCGAGATGGTAATCGTCGAGCACCAGCAGCAGCGGCGCGCCGGGATCGAGGTGCCGGGTCAGTTCATCGAGCAGGCCGTCGAGCCATTCTTCAAAAGCAAATGGCTGATGGCGCTGACGCATTTTCAACAGACCGAGAGCGCCAGCGCCCAGGGCCGGAAAGTAGTCCTGCAAACCTTCGAGCAAACGCTCAAGAAAACGTCCGGGGTCGCTGTCACGCGGGCTCAGCCCCAACCAGAGGCTTTGCCAGTGCGCCGGCAGGCTCTGACAGAACTCTACCGCCAGCGAGCTCTTGCCGAACCCGGCGGGAGCGCTGACCAGCAACAGCCGTCCACCGAGCCCGGCCTGCAGGCGCTCGCAAAGACGTGGTCGCAAGACGTAGCCGTCGGGCAACGGAGGGCGAAAAAAACGCCCGTCCAGTGCCGCGACGGCAACGCTTGCGGGACCCGGAAGTGGGGACAGATCAGTCATGGCCGGCTCTTGTTCGAATTGCTGTTGGCGGCATTGCAGATGTCCGCAGACTAGCCTTAAACGTACCGGGAATGAAGGTTGCTGCTACAAATGGCTACAAAAGTCTTTCCAGAATGCGCCATCCCCCCCCATTTCGACCTGTAGGAGCTGCCGAAGGCTGCGATCTTTTGATCTGCTTTGGCTCCTGCTTTTGATCTGGCTTTTGATTTTCGCCCCCATCGGCAGGCCGAGCGAAGGTGTTCATCCGGGGCAGGCGCGCAGCGCCGTGCGGCGTAGCCGCATACATCGAGAGGAGGTGCAGCGAAGCAAACCGTAGGCGATGCCCCCGGATGAACACCGTAGCGAGGAAACACTGAGCCTAAGCGAAGTGCCGTACGCCGGGGGCCAAGCCTTTTGGTTCCTTTTTGGCGTTTGAAAAAGGGACTCGCTGTAAGAGCGAAACCGCCAGAGGCCCCAACCGCAGCAACGGATATGCCCCCAAAACCCACGGTCCAAACAAAAGATCAAAAGATCGCAGCCTTCGGCAGCTCCTACAAAAGCGGTTCGAAGGCGCGGAGGCCGCGCAAAAAAAACGCCCCGAACCAGTCAGGGCGTTTTCACGAGGATGCGGCCTCGGGTTACAGCGGGTTAGCGAACACCGTCCTGACGCAATGCGGCCGGGGTGAAATCGCTGGTGGTGGCAGTGAAGCCGAAGTCATAAGCACTCTTCTCTTCGTTCTTCATGCCCAGTGCCAGATAACGGCCGGACTGCAGGTCGTAGAGGGTTTCCAGGGCATACCACGGCACTTGCTTGTCGTAGTAGTTCTCGGCGTGTGCTTCGGCGACGCGCCACAGTTGGCCACGACCGTCGTAGTGGTCGATCACGGCGGCTTGCCAGGTGTCCTCGTCGATGTAGAAGTCACGCTTGGCGTAGATGTGGCGCTGGCCTTCTTTCAGGGTGGCAACCACATGCCAGACGCGGCGCAGCTCGTAACGCGCCAGATCCTGGTTGATGTGGCCGGCCTTGATGATGTCGGCGTACTTCAGTTTCGGATCGTCGAGCTTGTAGCTGTCGGAGGCGATGTACATCTCTTTCTTGCCTTCGAGCTTCCAGTCGTAGCGATCCGGAGCACCGTTGAACATGTCGAGGTTGTCGGAGGTACGCAGACCGTCGGCGGCAGTACCCGGCCCGTCATAGGACACTTGTGGCGCACGGCGCACACGACGCTGACCGGCGTTATAGACCCACGCCGAACGTGGTTCCTTCACCTGATCGAGGGTCTCGTGAACCAGCAGCACACCACCGGCCAGACGTGCCGGCGCAGTCACTTTCTGCTTGAAGTAAAACAGGATGTTGCCCGGGTTTTTCGGATCGTAGTCCTTCATCTTGTCGCGGAACACGAACTGGTCCTGGAAGTACACCAGACTGTACGAGCCGTTCGGTTGCGGTGTGGCCTGAGTCACCAGACGGGTCACACTGCCGCCGCGGTAGCGGGTGATGTGGTTCCAGATGACTTCCACACCGCTCTTCGGAATCGGGAACGGTACCGCGGTATCGAAGTTTTCCAGACCGTTGCCGCCGGACACCAGGTTGGTGGTGGTGGCGTTTTTCCTGATCGCGGCGAACACATCATCCGGCACGGTCGCGCCGCGATGGGACGGGTAGACCGGCATTTTGAAGGTGTCCGGGTAACGCTTGAACATCGCGTACTGACCTGGCGCCAGCTTGTCTTTGTACTTGTCGACGTCTTTGGCAGTGATGGTGAACAGCGGTTGCTCACTGGCGTATGGATTGGACAGGAAACCCTTGCTGTCGACCGAACCGGCATTCTTCGGCAGCGGCTTCCACGCCGGGATCGAACCGTCGGCGTTACCAGCCATTTCAGCGCCCATCGGCGTCAGGCTCTTGCCCAGTTTGTCGGCTTCGGCAGCAGGCACCGCGGCCATGACGCCGGTCGCCAGCAGCGACAGGCCCAGAACACCGGCGTGGAACAGACTCTTTGTTATTTTCATAAATTCGTTCGTCCTGAAATGCAGTGCTTAGAAGTTCACGCCGAAGCTGAGCGCAACGAAGTCGCGGTCATCCACGGTGGTGTACTTGCCGTCGAAGAAGTTGGTGTAAGCCAGGCTCGCGGTGTAGGTGTTCTGGTATTCGGCGTCGACGCCCAGGCTGACCGCTTTGCGACCTTCCTCGAAGTTGCCGCCAGGGCCTGGCGAGTAACCGCTGACGTCATGGGACCAGGCCACGTTCGGCTTGAGGTTCACACCGGCGAAGACGTCGTTGTATTCCCAGATGGCGCGACCGCGGTAGCCCCACGACATCGATGTGGTGAAGCCGTCGTTGTCGCAATTGCGGCTGCGGTTGTTCTGTGGCGAGCCCGGGCCGGCGCCGTTGATGGTGCTGTTGTTGAGAATGTTGGCGCAGGTGTTGGTGGTGCCGGTGGCCGGCAACTCACCAGGGCCGTAGACCGGATCGCGGCCATAACGCATGTCGGAACGGCTTTCCAGCCCACCGACGTAGGTCGCGCCGACTTCGCCGACGAGGGTCAGACGGCTGGCGCCCATGACCTGATCGAAGAAGTGCGTGAACGTTGTCTGGATCTGGGTGATTTCCTTGCGCTCATAGCCATGCAGATCCTGACCCGGCACGCCGGTTAGCAGCGAAGCATTGGTCAGTGCGCCGCCCAGCGGACGTACGCCGGCGAACAGGATGTCGGTGGAGTTCAGTTGCACCGGAGCGTTCGGACGGTAGCTGATCTCACCGCTCCACGCCGTACCGGTAGGCAGGGTGGTGGAGAAGCTCAGACCGTAGAGGCGAATGTCTTCAGGGTATTCGATGAAGTAGTTCGAGTTGCCCGCGACCAGCAGGGGTGCGAGTGCCGCGAACGGTCCAGGCAGAGAGGCTGCGGTGTTGTACACCGATTGCGGTGCACCGGTGGCGCTGAAGATCGGCGCACGGCTGTGGTAGTTCATGAAATACGCGCCGAACTCGGTATCCAGCGGCTCGAACATGTACTTCAGAGACGCGCCCCACTGACCGCTGTCACGGGCGTCACGATCCGGACCACGGCGCACCAGAACGCCCTCTTCGTTGACGTTGACACCGTTGGCCGCCAATGGCCCCAGCGCGACGGCCGGGATTTGCGAACGCTTGTTGAGTACGCGCAAGTTGTTGTCGCAACCGTCGGCAACGATGTCCGGCTGCGAGAAGAACGTGCCGCAGTTATCGACAACGGTCTGGTCCCATTCCAGTTGGTAGAACGCTTCGGCCGAGAGGTTATCGGTCAGGCTTTGGGACACATAGAACATGTTGACCGGAATCAGGCCTTCCTTGATCTCGGCACCCGGACGGCGGAACGCCGATACGTCGATCGGGTTGATCGAGTTGATGCCGCCGCCAATGAAGGTACTTTCACCCCAGCTCACCACCTGCTTGCCCAGACGCACGGAGCCCGGCTGATCGGCGATCGCGTAGTTGTGGTAGACGAAGGCGTCGAGGATCTGCCCGCCGGACGACTTGGCGCCCTCTTTGCGGTTGCTGTCGCTGATGTCCTTGAACTGGCGGCTCTCGTCCTTCAGTTCGAAGTCGTACCAGTATTTGCCACGGACAAACACACCGGTGTCGCCGTACTTCAGTTCAAGGTCATGGATGCCCTTGAAGATTTTCGAAAAGGTTTCACCACTCTTGAAGTTGGCGTGACCGTCATCGGACGTTTGCGACAGGCCGTGGCCGCCGTTGTTGACGCCGATCAGGTTCTTGTTCGGGCTCTGAGTAGACCAACTGGCACCAATCGACAGGGACGAGTCGAACTGGCCCTCGATTTCACCGACGTTGAAACTGACGCCGAATGCGGGCCCGGCGAGCGAAGAAGCAAGACTGACTGCCAGAGGCAGTTTCGCCCGGCGCCAGAACTGGTTTACTGAGGTCATCGACGCTACTCCATGTGCATTATTGTTATGGCAGTGAGTACTTTTAAAAACGCCTGAAGGACCGGGTGCCAGAGACAACCCGAAACCACTCCAAAGATGCATCGCCCCGTTTTGTGCGTGTGCCCCGTTCTTAAAAATCCTTGAGCGGACTATAGCCAGCAGGTGGTACTGCTTGATCCCTCTAAAGTGTGATTTGCAGCCGCCAACCACTCTGGAACAGTCCTTTCGCCAGTCCGACACAAGTCGGCACGGCAAGGATGGCTGATTTTTTCGATTTCACAAGCCAAGCGCTTGCTTGGTGGGTCTGGCGCGCCGTTTTCGGCGCGCCAGCAGACACTCAAAGTGTCGAGAGGAAGGTGCTGTTGTTGGCCTGCCATTCGGTGATGTCGAGGCGGATGCGCTTCTTGTCGAGCTTGCCGACACTGGTCTTGGGAATTTCCGTAACAACGGCGATCTGGCTTGGAATTGCCCACTTGCTCAAGTGACCCAGTTCGACGAACGGCTTGAGGTGTTCCTTGAGCTCGCGTGCCCCGATCTCGCGCCCTTCGCGGATCACCAGCAGGGCAAACGGGCGCTCGCCCCACTGCGGATCGGCGATGCCCACCACTGCTACTTCGCGTACCGCGACGTGACGGCTGATCAGGTCTTCGAGGTCCAGCGAGGAGATCCACTCGCCGCCGGTCTTGATCACGTCCTTGATGCGATCGCGGATGTCGATCACGCCCATGCTGTCGAGCGTGGCGACGTCGCCGGTGTGCAGCCAGCCGCCCGCCCAGAGCTCGGCGCCCTTCTGCGGTTCGTTGAAATAACCTTCGGTGAGCCATGGCGCACGCAGCACCAATTCGCCCTGGGTCTCGCCATCGGCCGGGAGAAAGTTACCCTCGGCGTCGACAATCGCTGCTTCCACCAGCGGCCCCGGCACACCGGCCTTGATCCGATAGGTGGTGCGTTCGTCTTCGGTGCCGGCCATCAGCTCGTCGTTGAGGTGCGCGCAGGACACCAGCGGCCCGGTTTCCGACATGCCGTACGCGGCGGTGAGCTGAATGCCACGCGCCTTGGCGGTTTCATACAGCGTGCGATTGAGGGCGCTGCCGCCAATAACGATTTTCCAGCCGCCGAAATCGGTGTCCTGCGCGCCTTTGGCGTTGAGCAGCATTTGCAGGATGGTCGGCACGCAATGGGAGAACGTGACCTTCTCTTTGCGCCACAGCTCGACGAGTAATTCCGGATCGTAGCGTCCCGGATAAACCTGTTTGAGGCCCAGCATGGTCGCCACGTATGGCAGGCCCCAGGCATGCACGTGAAACATCGGTGTGATCGGCATGTACACGTCGTTGGTGCCGAGCAGGCGCACGCTGTCGATCGCGCCCATGATTGTCGACACACCCATGGTGTGCAGGACCAGTTGCCGATGGGTGAAATACACGCCCTTCGGATTGCCCGTGGTGCCGGTGGTGTAGAACGTGGTGGCAACCGAATTTTCGTCGAAATCCTGGAAGTCATACTGCGGGCTCGCGGCGGCCAGCAGTTGCTCGTACTCGCCGACCAGGTTCGGCAGATCGGCAGTTTTCTCCGGCAGATCGGTCAGCAGCAGGGTTTTCTCGACCGTGGTCAGGTGCGGGGCGATCGCTTGGTATAAACCGACGAACTCACTGTTGACCAGCACAAAGCGGTCCTCGGCGTGGTTCATGGTGTAGAGGATCTGCTCCGGCGACAGGCGCACGTTGATCGTATGAATCACCGCGCCAATCATCGGAATCGCAAACATGCATTCCAGGTAACGATGGCTGTCCCAGTCCATCACCGCCACAGTGTCCCCGGCCTTCACACCGTTCGCCGTGAGGACATTGGCCAGCCGCGCCACACGCTCGATCAGCGTCGGGTAGCTATAGCGGATCTGGTCACGGTAGATGATCTCGCGGGTTTTCTCGTAACGGGCGCCGGACATCAGCAGCCGTTTAATCAGCAATGGATACTGGTAGGCCCCATCGGCCGGGGGAATGACGCGAGTCTGCAACATATGAATCCCTTTTCTGGCTGCACGGTGTTGGCGTAGAGATCGGTACTCTAGAACCCTTATACGCCAGCCAAATCAGCCAAAGGAATGATTTGCAGAGCCGTACAAATGCTAGCTTTGCGCCAGCATTTGTCGGTTTTCTTCATCGGTCAGGCTGTTTGCCCTACAGCCTCTTCGGAAGGTGTGCGTGGGAAAACCACCGCGGCTAGAAAGGTCAAAGCGCCGAAACCCGCAAGAATCAAGTAAAGGCCTACAAAACCATGGCGCGGTTCGACATAGGAAATCAGCGGAATCGCCGTCGCACTGGCACCAAACGATAAACAGTAACGCAGGGCGAAGACGCGCGATTGCCACTGCGGGGCGACGAAGTTGGCGACCATCGCATCGTTGACGGTGACCTGACCAAACACCACGAACATGAAGGCTGCGCCGAGGGCGATCACGACCCATCCGTCGGCATAGGAAAGCGCAAGCAACAGTGGCGCCTGGCACAGCGTCAGGACAATGAACGGCCATTTCAGGCTGAGCCGATGCAGCACTCGACCGATGCTCAACTGTGCGACCGCGCCAAAGGCATAAGCCAGACTGACCACCACGCCAAGGGTTTGTGGCGAAGCGAACAGTTCATGCAAACGCTCCTGAAACAGCTTCGGATAGGTCATGGTGGTGGCGTTGAACACGACGCCGCCAGTGGCCGTCGCCAGCGCCAGCACGCCGAACACCATGAGCATGGAAATACGCTGGCCAGCGGCGCCTTTGAGTGGCGTGTGCGCACGCTTCGGAATCGGCTCTTCACGCACCTGCAAGGCGAAGCCAGCCCCCAGCACAATCGCCACCGTGCCCGGTAACAGAAACGCCGAGCGCCAGCCGAATTGCGCCACCAGCAAGCCCGTGATCAGCGCCGAAAATGCCACGCCCAGATTGCCCCACATGCCATTGATGCCGATTTCCCGGCCACGGTTCTGCGCGTAGGCGACCAGCATTGCCGTGCCGACCGGGTGATAAATCGCCGCGAAAATGCCGATCAGGGTCAGACCGATCACCAGCATCGTCGGACTGTTACTCAGGCCAGTAAAAATCGCCGAGGCACCAATGCCAAAGAAAAACACCAGCATCATCTGCCGCCGACTCCAGTGATCGCCCAGCCAACCGGCGGGTAGCGAACAAGCGCCGAAGGCAATGAACCCGCCCAGTGACAGGCCGATCAGCGTGGCGTAATCGAGGCCGAAGGCCTGCGTCATACCGAGTACAGCGGCAGGAAAGATCAGCATGAACATGTGATCGATCACATGGGCGGCGTTGATATAGCGAATAACGTTTCTGGATTGCTTCATGGCGGCACGCTTTACGTTGTTGTGTAGCGCTTATGCTAAGTTGGCCGCAAAGCGCATTCCTGCCAAGCAAGTCATCAAACCAGACATGTTGATCAGCCACTTCGAACACGGCCCGGTGAGCGCCTACCCCCGGGATTATCTGGATGGCGCGCACCAGCCGCTGCACCTGC
This sequence comes from Pseudomonas sp. rhizo66, assembly GCF_031931925.1. Classification (NCBI taxonomy): domain Bacteria; kingdom Pseudomonadati; phylum Pseudomonadota; class Gammaproteobacteria; order Pseudomonadales; family Pseudomonadaceae; genus Pseudomonas; species Pseudomonas sp. rhizo66. Next base: position 76,501 of record NZ_JAUJWZ010000007.1, on the reverse strand, counting down.
ATCGTGAGGCGCAATTGTTGTATGCGGTCAGCGGGATCATGCGCGTGGTCACGGCGTCGGGCGCATGGGTGATTCCGCCAAGTCGTGCGGTGTGGATTCCGCCAGAAGTGGCGCACGAGATTTTCATGAGCGGCGACGTGCAGATGCGCTCGCTGTTCATCGCGCCAGAACTGTCCCCCGACAGCCTGCAACAGTGCTGCGTATTGGCGGTGACACCGCTGCTGCGTGAACTGATCCTGCGTGCCGTCCAAGGGCCACCGCATGCCGACAACCCGCTGATTCAGCAGTTGATGCTCGAAGAGCTGGGCAGCCTGGAAAACCTGCCCCTGCACATTCCGATGCCTAACGACCGGCGCCTGCAAAACATTTGCCTGGCGCTGCTGCACACTCCCGATCATGCCAATACCCTGGAAGACTGGGCGCAGCAGGTCGGCGCCAGCTCACGGACATTGGCGCGGCTGTTTCAGCAACAAGTGCAGATGAGTTTCAACGCCTGGCGCCAGCAACTGCGCCTGATGGAAGCCCTGCCGCGCCTGCTCGCCGGAGACAGCGTGCAACGTGTGGCGCAGGACCTGGGTTACGGCAGCGCGCGGGCGTTCAGCGCGATGTTTCGCCGTTTGCTGGGGGAGAATCCCCGCGAATACCTCAACAACCTGAGCAAACTCAGCGAACTCGTGTAAGGCCCTGTGGGAGCGAGCCTGCTCGCGAAAGCGGTCTTTCAGCTACCAATAATGTCGACTGACCCAACGCCTTCGCGAGCAGGCTCGCTCCCACAGGTTTAAGTCGCGGTTCTGAGATCAGTGCATTTCGGTAAACGCGATTTTCACGCCGAGCGCGATCAGCACCGCGCCCATGGTGCGGTCGAACCAGTGGCCCATGCGGGCGAAACCGGCACGTACGCGTTGCTGACTAAAGAGCATCGCAACGAGGCAGAACCAGATAGCAGTCGCGACCGCCAGGTAAATCCCGTAGCCGGCCTGCACCGCCAGTGGTGTGTGCGGGTTGATCACCACGGTGAACAGCGACAGGAAAAACAGCGTGGCTTTCGGGTTCAGGCCGTTGGTCACGAAACCCGAGGTGAACGCGCCGCGTGCTGTGCGCACGCCAGCCTCTTTGTGCAGGTCATCGATCACGGTTTTCGCCGGTTGCGCACGCAATGCCTTGAAGCCGATGTACAGCAAGTAAGCCGCCGCCGCCCATTTCAACGCGTTGAACAACACGATCGACTGCGACACGATCAGGCCGATGCCGAGCAGTGAATAACCGACATGCAGGAAAATCGCTGTGCCGACGCCCAGTGCCGTCCAGGTACCGGCGCGACGACCGTGGGTCACGCTCTCGCGCACCACCACGGCGAAGTCCGGGCCGGGGCTGGCGACGGCCAGCAAGTGGATCAGTGCAACGGTCAAGAACTCGGTCCAGTACATGGGGGCTCCTTTCGGCCAAGCGTATCAATTTGTTTCATCTGGTAGGCTCGGCAGATTACGCCCAACGCTCACAGCACAAAAGGTACAGTTGATGACGAACACGCGCCGTGCGGTATTCCTTGATCACCCTTCGCTGGATCTCGGCGACCTCGACCTCAGTCCGTTGCGCGCGTGTTTCAGCGATCTGCAACTGTTCGCCCAGACCTTGCCAGAGCAAGTGGCCGAGCGCCTGCAAGGCGCCACCGTAGCGATCACCAACAAAATCCTGATCGACGCCGCCGCCATGGCCGCCAACCCCGACCTGAAGCTGATCCTGATCACCGCCACTGGCACCAACAACGTCGATCTGGCCGCCGCCCGCGCTCACGGCATCACTGTGTGCAACTGTCAGGGTTACGGCACGCCGTCGGTGGCGCAGCACACGATCATGCTGCTGCTCAACCTTGCCACGCGTCTGGCCGATTACCAGAAAGCCGTCGGCGAAGGTCGCTGGCAGCAGGCAAAACAGTTCTGCCTGCTCGACTACCCGATCGTTGAGCTGGAAGGCAAAACCCTCGGCCTGCTCGGTCATGGCGAACTCGGCGGCGCCGTGGCGCGATTGGCCGAAGCGTTCGGCATGCGTGTGTTGCTCGGGCAGATTCCCGGGCGCCCTGCTCGCCCGGATCGTTTGCCGCTGGATGAACTGCTGCCGCAAATCGACGCCCTCACCCTGCACTGCCCACTCAACGAACACACTCGCCATTTCATCGGCGCCCGCGAACTGGCGTCGATGAAACCCGGCGCCTTTGTGGTCAACACCGCCCGTGGCGGGCTGATCGATGAGCAGGCGCTGGCTGATGCCTTGCGCAATGGCCACCTCGGCGGCGCGGCTACCGATGTGCTGAGCGTCGAGCCGCCGACCAACGGCAATCCACTGCTCGCAGCGGACATCCCGCGCCTGATCGTGACCCCGCACAACGCCTGGGGCAGCCGCGAGGCACGCCAGCGTATCGTCGGCCAATTGACCGAAAACGCTCAGGCGTTCTTCAGCGGTAAGGCGCTGCGGGTCGTCAGTTGATAAACTGCGGCACTTTTTTTGAGGAGCAGTTATGGATCCGCGCAGTGAAGTACTGCTTCGTCAGCCCGAGTTGTTTCAAGGTTCGTTGTTGTTGGCCGGTTTACCCGCCGATGATTTGCTCGGGCGCCTGCCCAACGCATTCGGCTGGTGCTGGCATGCCGGCGACCAGGCCGCACTGGATGCACGCTTTGAAGGCCGTAGCCATTTTGGCGTGAACATACCCGAGCGAGAATTCGACAGCGCCGTGGTGTTTCTGCCCAAGTCCAAAGACCTCACCGACTACATCCTCAACGCCGTGGCTTCGCGTCTGGCCGGGCGTGAAGTATTTCTGGTCGGGGAGAAGCGCAGCGGCATCGAAGGCGCATCCAAGCAACTCAACCCGTTCGGCAAACCACGCAAACTCGACAGCGCGCGTCATTGCCAGCTCTGGCAAGTCACCGTGGCCAACGCCCCTGAAGTGAAATCCCTGGAAAGCCTGGCGCAGACCTATGAATTGCCTTTGGCCGAGGGTCCGCTGAAAGTTATCAGCCTGCCGGGCGTGTTCAGCCACGGCCGCCTCGATCGCGGCAGCGCCCTGCTGCTGGAGCATCTGGACAAACTGCCGAGTGGCCATTTGCTCGACTTCGGTTGCGGCGCGGGCGTGTTGGGGGCTGCGGTCAAACGTCGCTATCCGCACAATCAGGTGACTCTACTCGACGTCGATGCCTTCGCCGCCGCCAGCAGTCGCCTGACATTGGCGGCCAATGGTCTGGAAGCTGAAGTGCTGACCGGTGACGGTATCGACGCTGCGCCGATGGGTTTGAACGCAATTCTGAGCAACCCACCGTTCCATGTCGGCGTACACACCGATTATTTCGCTACTGAGAACTTGCTGCGAAAAGCGGCGAAACATCTGAAAAACGGCGGCGAACTGCGCTTGGTGGCGAACAGTTTCCTCAAGTATCAAGCACTGATCGAAGAGCATCTGGGCGTCTGTGCGATCAAGGCTGAAGGCAACGGTTTCCGGATTTACCGGGCCAAGCGCGGCTGAAAATTTGTTCTTGCCCAAACGGATTTGCCTAGGCAGAATCCGCTCCGTCCTAGGGGAGTAGTCTCCCACGAGCACCAAGCTCGTCCGGCATACGTCAACATACTTGATCCTCAGATCATGGCGTATGCGACCCAAGCGTCCGCAGCAGACGGATCGCAGGGTTTGACAAGACCTATGACACGCACACCTTACCCGGGGCGGGAAGGCTGTACGTGTCATAGCCGTGTCGACCCGCCCCTTAGGAAATCCTGATGCTGGACTCGTTACTCGTTCCCACCGCAATCGTTGCCTTGGCCGAAATCGGCGACAAGACGCAACTGCTCGCGCTGATTCTCGCCGCTCGCTTCCGCAAACCCTGGCCGATCATTGCCGGTATTGTCGCCGCGACCCTGGCCAACCACGCAGCAGCCGGTGCGGTCGGCGCCTGGTTCGGCAGTTTCTTCTCGAATGCCACGCTGCACTGGATTCTCGCCGCAAGCTTTACGGCCACGGCGCTGTGGACACTGGTCCCGGACAAAATGGATGACGATGAAACCAGCACCGCACGCAAGTTCGGGCCTTTCCTGACCACGCTGATTGCGTTTTTCCTCGCCGAAATGGGCGACAAGACTCAGGTCGCCACGGTGATGCTGGCCGCGCAATATCCGGAACTGTGGCTGGTGATTATCGGAACGACGGCGGGCATGCTGATTGCCAACGTGCCAGTGGTATTGGCGGGTAATTTTGCTGCGGACAAATTGCCGCTGACCTTGATCCGTCGCCTCGCGGCATCGGCATTCATGATTCTGGCGATTGTTGCGGTGTACAAGGCGATGCAGAGCAGTGGCTGGGTTTAACCCTGCCAAAGCCGATCGCGCCGATCATTCCCACGTTCTGCGTGGGAATGCAGCCGGGGGACGCTCTGCGTCCCATTGGAACGCGGAACGTCCCTTGAGGCATTCCCACGCAGAGCGTGGGAACGATCATCGACTCAGGATTTCGGCGCTTTTTCGTACAGCGGCATGACCTTCGGAATCGCCGCCTGCAACGACGCAATCCGGCTGGTCGAGGCCGGGTGGGTGCTCATGAACTCCGGTGGCGAACCTTCCGAGGCCTTGCTCATCTTGTTCCACAAAGTAATCGCGGCATTCGGGTTGTAGCCGGCGCGTGCGGCCAGCTCCAGACCGATCAGATCGGCTTCGTTTTCGTTGGCGCGGCTGTTTGGCAGGGTCATGCCGTAGTTGGCCACGGTGTCGGCCAGCGCCAGACTGTCCTGACCCAGACCGAGCAACGCACCGGCGCCCTGCTTGGCCATTTCAATCCCGTAGGCCTTGGACATCGCTTCACGGCCGTGCTCGCGCAGGGCGTGGGCGATTTCATGGCCCATGACCGCGGCGATTTCATCGTCGGTCAGCTTCAGGCTGTCGATCAGCCCGGTGTAGAAGATGATCTTGCCGCCAGGCCCGCAGTTGGCGTTGAGTTCATCACTCTTGATCAGGTTGACTTCCCACTGCCATTGCGCCGCATCCGGACGGAAGTTCGGCGCCTGGGCGATCAGGCGGTTGGCAATCGCCTGAACCCGCTTGGCCTCGGGACTGGTCTTGTCCAGCACACCTTTGCTGGACGCCTCGCCGACGGTCTTCTGATACGACTGCGCATACATCTGGTCGACCTCTTGCGAGGACAGCATGCTGAACATGTACTGCTTGCGCTCCACACCCACGGCGCCGCCGCTGGTGGTGTTGACCGACTGACAACCGGCCAGCAACAGCGCTGCGCTCAGTGCACTTACAACCAATGTCTTGTTCATTCAAAAGCTCCCTGAAAACCTGTCGCGTATCCTAGGCGGGTAATTGTATCGACGCCAGATACAACGGACGTGTTGCAGCGACTTTCAGATGTTTCCCACCTGCACTGTCGTAAAAAATTCACAGCGACCGCCAACCCCGTGCAACTGCGTCGCGCACTGATCCATTTGCGACATCGCCTTTCAATTGCACCTGCTCGCGCTCATGGCCCAATGCCCGCTGCCGATACAACAGCGCAGACGTCCTCTTGCGTGCGGAGCTCCCATGAAGTTCAAGTCGATCCAGTTTTCCGTCGCCGCCTTGGCCGGCGCCATCGTGCTCAGCGTGGTGGCCGCGCTGGTGCTGTATGCGCTGTTCTCCGGTGCGCGCACGCAAGAAATGGTGCAACAGCGCACTCAGGCGCAGTTCGAGCAAGTCATCGAACAGCGCCTGACCTCGCTGGCGCAAACCCAGGTCAGCCAGATCCAGCGCGAGCTCGAAGCGCCACTGTTGATTGCCGGCGGCCTGGTGCGGGTCAACGCCCTGCTCGGCACGCCAGGTGATGATGGCCAGCCGCGCCTGACCGTCAGCCGCGAGCAACTGATCAGCCTGATCAAAGAGAACGTCGAAAAGAACCCGAAAATTCTCGGCACCTACATCGGCTGGGAAAAAAACGCCCTCGACCACAATGACGCGGCCTACGTCGGCACCAGCGTCGTGGGGATCGACCCGGCCAACGGACGTTTCCTGCCGTGGTGGTTCCGCAATGATGACGGCACCCTCGGCCTCGACAAACTGGTCGACGTCGATGACCAGAAGACTCTGTCCACCGGCGTGCGCGCCAGCGAGTACTACCTGTGCTCGAAAGAAACCAAGAAATCCTGCGTGATCGATCCGGCGCCGTACAAGGTCGGCGACAAGGTCGTCATGCTCGCCTCCTTTATTGAACCGATCATGCTCAATGGCACCTTTCAAGGCATCGTCGGCGCCGACCTGTCGGTGAACTTCATTCAGGAAATGCTCCTCAGCGCCAACCAGAAGCTGTACAGCGGCGCCGGGCAAATGGCCCTGATCGGCGGCAACGGCCGGATCGTCGCGTACACCCAAGACCCGAGCAAATTCGGCGAGAAAGTCAGCGACATCCTCGACGCCGGGCAGACCGCCAACCTGGCTAATCTCAAACGCGGCGAAGTGACTTACTCGGTCAACAAGGACAAGGGGCGCATCGAGTTGTACCTGCCGTTCGGCATCGGCCAGACCGACGCACGCTGGACATTGATGCTGCAATTGCCGCTGAACGCGGTGATGGCCGATCTGCAAAAACTGCAGGGCGATCTGGAGGCCCAGCGCAAATCCGACACCTTCGGCATGGCCATGGTCGGTCTGCTCATCGCCGGCCTCGGCTTGCTGGTGATCTGGCTGGTCGGCCACGGCATCGCCCGACCGCTGAAGCAAATGGTCGCCATGCTCAATGACATCGCGCAGGGCGAAGGTGATCTGACCCGTCGTTTAACCAGTGATCGCAGCGATGAACTCGGCTCGATTGCCAAAGGCTTCAACACGTTTCTGGCCAAGCTGCAGGCGATGATCACTCAGGTGGTGACGTCGGTGCAGAGCGTCAGCGACTCCTCTGAACACACTGCTGACATCGCGATTCGCACCAACATCGGCATCCAGAAACAAATGGCCGAGATCGATCAGGTTGCCACGGCAGTGCAGGAAATGACCGCCACCGCGCAGGACGTCGCGCGTAACGCGACGCAGGCGGCACAAGCGGCCAGTCATGCCGATCAGGCCGCCAGCCAAGGTATGCAGATCGTCCGTGACACGTCGAACTCAATCGGCGTGCTGGCGCTGGAAATCGGCAAGGCTGTAGATGTGGTGCAGAACCTGGCCAAGGACAGCGAAAACATCAACGCCATTCTCACCGCCATTCGCGGCATCGCCGAGCAGACCAACCTGTTGGCGCTGAACGCGGCGATTGAAGCGGCGCGTGCCGGCGAGCAGGGTCGTGGTTTTGCCGTGGTGGCCGACGAAGTACGCAATCTGGCGCAGAAAACCCAGAAAGCCACCGAAGAAATCCAGAGCATGATCCAGCAATTGCAACAAGGCACCCGCGATGTCGTGCGGGTCATGGAAGACAGTCAGAACCGCACCGACGAAAGCGTGCAGCACGCGGCGAAAGCGGCTGAGGCGCTGGAGACGATCACCCAGGCGGTATCGGTGATCAACGACATGAACACGCAGATTGCCAGCGCGGCGGAAGAGCAGAGTGCAGTAGCCGATGACATCAATCGCAACGTGATCAACATCGGGCAAGTGGCGAATGAAGTGGCGGGCGGTGCGGATGAGTCGAGTTCGGCAAGTGCCGATTTGACCAAACTGGCGGAGCAGCAGCGGCGGTTGATCAACCAGTTCAAGGTCTGAAAAGCGAAAAGCCCCTCACCCTAACCCTCTCCCAGAGGGAGAGGGGACTGATTGGGGGATATTTCAGAATGACACCGACCTGAAAGATCTTCACTGAATCCATAATCGACTCGATGCGTCAGGTCGCTGAATCGCTCAAGACAACTCGGTCGGCTCCCTCTCCCTCTGGGAGAGGGCTGGGGTGAGGGGCTTTTGATCTGCAGGCTTTAACCCGGGGTCAGACACTCCGGCCCATTAAGCTTGGGATCATTGATCAGATTCGCCAGCACCCGCTCGCGCAACGCCGCTGGTTCACTGGCCAGCAAACCCTGCAACACATGCAGCGGCGTCTCGGGATCGAGCCACGCCGCCTGCCCCGCTTCATCCAGAATCAACGGCCGGCGTTGACTCGACGCCGGCTGCGTAATCACTGCCGTGCTCAACCAGACCTGCTCCTGCACCGGATAAGCCTCCCAGATCGCCGCAAAAAACAGTGACGAGCCCTCCCCCGGCGTCAGCCAGAACGGCCGCTTGCGCTGGGTCCCACGCCATTCATAAAAACCGTTGGCCGGCAGCAGGCAGCGGCGCAAGCGCAAGGCTTCACGAAACATCGGCTGCTCGGCCACCGTTTCGGCACGGGCATGCGCCGGGGTTTTCGACAGATCAGTCAGCCACGGCGGAGTCAGCCCCCAGCGGGCGCGGGCGAGGGTGCGCTGGCCATCTTCACCGGCACGCAGCATCAACACCGAATCATTGGGGGAAATGTTCCACTGCGCCTGCTGATCGGCGGGAAAACCTGGCAGGGCCGCGAAGTCGCGGTTCCAGCGAAACAGGGCATAACGTCCACACATGGGGCAACACGACTCTGAAATAAAACGAAGCTCAGCCTAACAGACCAGCGTCCCGGGGAAGCTCTCCGGTTCATCGCCGGGCAGCGGCAGCGCTGCATTGTACGCGGTGATCAGCTCGCGGGCGTATTCGGCCTGGTCGTTATCCACCGACAGTCCCAACAGGCCGAAGATCGGCAGTTCCCCCGTACCGCCGAGCAAATCGCGACCAATCAAGTGCGCCTCGATGCCTTCGCTGGCGAGCATGCCCTTGAGCATTTCACCTTCCATCAGGTTTTCTGGCTCGTAGATTCGCTGCATGGGCGCCCCTCAATCGTTTTCGCTGAAGACTTCCAGAAACCAGTCCTCTCCATGGACCTGCAAGACGAACGTTATGGGCTGACAACACACCTGACAGTCTTCGATGTAGGTCTGATCGCCGCCGGACAGGTCTACTGTCGTCTCGACCGGTTCCCCACAATAAGGACATTCGTATTCAGCGGTTTCCAGCATCGCGGTCTCCCAAGTGACTTGTGCGTATAATCGCCGGTCTATTTGCAGGGCTATTTTTGTCTGGCTACTTTTTCAGACCGTGCCCCGCGGGTTTTCGATCAAAACCTTTACTTACCCTAGCCGTTTCCAACAAGAGAGCATGATGGGCGAATTCGATGCCATCCGACCTTACGACGACAGCGAAGTACCTGTGGTACTGGCAAGACTGCTCGGCGACAAGGCGTTTCTAGATATCCTCACCCACTTCCGCTTCCCGCGTTTTGCCGGTGCCTTCGGCTGGATGCTCAAACCACTTATAGCTCATCGGCTGCGTCGTGAGTTCGCCGACGTGACGTCGGTGGCGACGTTGCAGGACAAGATCGAGTCCTATGTCGACCACACCATCGAGCGCGCCACCGACGGCGTGACCTACACCGGTGTCGAGCAATTCAAGTCCGGCAGTGCCTATCTGTTCATCGCCAACCACCGCGACATCGTGATGGACCCGGCCTTCGTCAACTATGCCGTGTACCACGCCGGCCTGCCGACCCCGCGCATCGCGATTGGCGACAACCTGCTGCAAAAGCCGTTTGTCAGCGACCTGATGCGCCTGAACAAGAGCTTCATCGTCCATCGCTCGATCACCGGCCGCCGCGAGAAAATGGCCGCGTATCAACTGTTGTCGGCGTATATCAACCACTCGATCCGCAACGATTGCGCCTCGATCTGGATCGCTCAGGCCGAAGGTCGGGCGAAGGACGGCGACGATCGCACCGAGTCGGCCATCCTCAAGATGTTCCACATGAGCCGCAAGGACGAGCCGTTCGGCGAAGTCATCCAGTCGCTGAACGTCACCCCGGTGTCGATCAGTTACGAATATGACCCGTGCGATCAGGCCAAGGCCCGCGAGCTGTACATCCGCGCCACCACCGGCACCTATGCGAAAGCGCCGGGTGAAGATGATGTGAGCATCGCTAAAGGCATCACTGGCTACAAGGGCCGGGTGCACGTGAACTTTGCCGCGCCGATCACCGAGCTGTTCGAAGACACCAAGCAATTGGCGGTCGAAATGGACAAGCAGATTCTCGGCGGTTACCGGTTGTTCCCGGTGCATTACCTGGCGTATGCGCAGTGGGCTGATGCCGATCCGCAGTTGAATGTGCCGAAGGCTGCCGAGGTGTTCCCGGCCGATGAACTGGCCAAGGCGCAGGAAGAATGGCAGAGCCGGCTGGACGCTTGCCCTGAGGAGCATCGTCCGTACATGGTGCTGCAATATGCGACGCCGGTGCGTAATCAGTACAGGGTCAAGGCTGGGTTGCCGCTGTAAAGCAACAGCAAGATCAAAAGATCGCAACCTTCGGCAGCTCCTGCAGGATGTACATCCATTCCCGTACAGGAGCTGCCGAAGTCTGCGATCTTTTGCTTTTAAAAGCGGGTGCTGATCCAGGAAACGATCAGGGCCAGGCCCAGGCAGGCAAAACCGAAGCGATAGAAAAACCGGTTCATGCGCAAGGTCGCCCAATCGAGGATAGGCTCGGCGTTCGGTTGCGCCTGACGCTGGGCGGCAATGCTGGCCATCGCGCGCTGCTCACGGCGGCGAGTGGCGTGCAGCAGCCAACTGCCCGGAAACGCCAACAACAACGCCAGCAGGTTGATCAGTTTGGCGGGATGGGCGGTAAACAGCGTCATCAAGTGCAGCGACATCACAGACCTCTATCTGAACCGGTATGGCAGACGCCAAATCGACGACTGCGGCGCGGATTCTAACCAAACCTGCCCGTTCCTCCCCAGTCTTTGCGACAAATAACCTGACAATCGACCGATGGCTGTCCTGTGTCACGGCATCGTCATGTGGATACACCAAGATGCGCGCCTCGAAACGCACATGGAACGCGACATGCTTCACGCTGAAAATCAGGATCGTCTGTACCTCATTACCCCTTACGACGAACAACAAAGCCTCGTCGGCAGCCTCGCCTTCAACGTCCAGGATCGCCATTGGCTGGTGTATTGCGCGCTGGGCGGGCATCAGCATGCGGATTTGCCCGAGACGGATTTGTTGACGGGTGTCAGCGTGCTCGATTTCTACTCGCAGGCTGCCTAAAAGCAAAAGCACCCTCACCCTAGCCCTCTCCCCGAGGGAGAGGGAACCGACCGAGTTGTTTATTCGAGGTCCATCGACCTGAAATTTCCAGCCGAACTCAGGTTCTGAAAAGCCCCCGATCGGCTCCCTTCCCCCTCGCCCCCTTTGGGGTAGAGGGCTGGGGTGAGGGGGATCGATCTCCCATACGACACAAATCCCAACCCTGACACCCACAAAAAAGCCCGGGCTCATCGCTGATCCCGGGCTTTTTCACATCCGCTGAAAACTTACTCAGCCAGAACCTGCCCCACGGTCGGGTCCTTGAACAGGCGCGTCAACGCATCACTCAACACGTCGCTGACCAGTTTGGTGTTGGTTTCCTGGTTCGGCGCCATGCCGAAACGCTGGTCCAGCGAGGCACCGTAACGGCCGCTGTAGCGACGGTTGGCGTTCTGCACGTCGGAGCGGAAGGTCGCGCCGATGGTCGCTTCGGTCACGTACATGCCTTCTTTCGGCGACTGGTATTTCAGCTCGGCCAGGGTGACCGTCAACTGCGGCGCGTTCGGCGCGTTGTTGGTCGGGGTGAAGCCGAGCAGACGCACGGCGGCTTCAGCCTGAGCCTGCAGCTTGGGCAGGATCTGCTCGCGCTGCACGGTGATGGCGCTGGTTTCCGGGTACAGGCCGCCACGGGTGCCCAGGGTTGGCGACGGACGACCGTCAACCACACGCACGACGACTGGCTGGCCACGGCCGACCGCTGGCAGCTGCGTAGTCAGCTTCGGCTCCGGGCTCAGTTGTTGCGGGCTGTGGGCGCAGCCGGCCAGGGTCAAACCGGCCACAGTGATCAAACCGAACAACAGGCGTTGCAACATGCTCTTCTCTCCAGAATCAGGCACAAACAGGCCGGCAGTATAGCGGTGGGCCACTGCGGGTAACCAGCGCCCGACAGCGAATACTGAAATGTCTGACAAACCCTTGGGAAAGCGGTTCCTGTCACAGATTATTCACCCGGCATACACGTTCACGTCACGGCGCATTGGCAACCTTGTAATCAGTCCCCCAAAAGGTACTCAATCATGCGTTATCTGATCTCGTTGTTCGCTCCTCGCCCATTGCACCGCTGCTTCGCCCTGCTCGACCGCAACGGTCATTGCCAGGCATTCAAGCAGTGCAGCCTGCAACCGATGGGCGATGGCTGGGTGGAAATCGAAGAAATCCGTCTCAACTGGTTGCACCAGCCACTGCCCGCCAGCGCCCGCGTCATAGCGTCGCAGCCCCGCGCACGGGTGCAAGGGATGTTGAGCATCTGACCGGATGCCTAATAAAAGTCATTAAACACGAGCAACAGCGCGCATTTCTTCGATACAATCTCCCCCCGATTATAAGGACGTCTCCTGATCGGGCCCCGCAACAGCGTCAATGCGCATGCATCGACACCCAAATCGCCCACAGAGAGCCGCCCACACAGATCGAGTGAAGTTGGCGCGCTTGCCTGTTCTTCCGGCAAAAACCCCGCTTTTCGCGAATCTGCAGAGCTGTCATGACGCTCGGCCACCGCGTTGTTTTGCCCTTGCGGGCAGGGTGCCAGGCCTGGACAGCCCTTTTTTGAGGTTCACGTCTTCAAAAGAGCGTGAAAAAAACGGGTTTTCACAACTTCACAAGAGTGTGGCGAGCAAATGAAAAGTTTTGCGTCTGAACATGCACCATTAGCGTCTGAAACAGCCCAACGACACAGGACCGGGTATACCTCGAATATCGGAGCCTGAAGCCTGTCCGCTACGGATTTGGTTGCACAAAAACGGATGTCTCGACCATAAGTCGAATTGCCAGCTGCGTGCTGAAATGAGTTCATGGAGCTCTTGAAAGCCAAGCCGCATACATCCGTCGAAGTTGCGAAAAATTGCGAAGATTCGGACATGGCGACCTGACCACGGATAGCCTGGACAACACTGACCTGTCCCGGAACGCCTGGCAGCCATGCCGACAATTTGGTGCTGCAGATTTTGGAGACGCGTTAAATGGCGCATAACGAAGCAGTCGACGTAGTTCTGGTAGGGGCGGGCATCATGAGTGCCACCCTGGCCGTGCTGCTCAAAGAGCTCGACCCCGCGATCAAGCTGGAAGTCGTCGAGCTGATGGATTCCGGTGCTGCGGAGAGTTCCAACCCCTGGAACAACGCCGGTACCGGCCACGCGGGTCTGTGCGAGCTGAACTACACGCCACAGGCCGCTGATGGCACCGTCGACATCAAGAAAGCCGTGCACATCAACACCCAGTTCGAAGTGTCCAAGCAGTTCTGGTCGTACCTGACCAAAAAAGGCACCTTCGGCTCGTGCAAATCCTTTATCAGCCCGGTGCCGCACCTGAGTTTCGTCCAGGGCGACAGCGGCGTGTCTTTCCTCAAATCGCGCTTCGACGTGTTGAGCAAGCACCACGCCTTCGCTGACATGGAGTACACCGAAGACAAGGCCAAGATGGCCGAGTGGATGCCGCTGATGATGCCGGGCCGCTCGCCGGACGAAGTTCTCGCCGCGACCCGCGTGATGAACGGCACCGACGTCAACTTCGGCGCCCTGACCAATCAGTTGCTCAAGCACCTGACCAGCGCTCCCGACACTCAAGTCAAATACTGCAAGCGCGTCACCGGCCTCAAGCGTAACGGTGCCGGCTGGACCGTCAGCATCAAGGACGTCAACAGCGGCAACAGCCGTGAAGTCGACGCCAAATTCGTTTTCCTCGGCGCGGGTGGCGCGGCGTTGCCGTTGCTGCAGGCTTCGGGCATCGAGGAAAGCAAAGGCTTCGGCGGCTTCCCGATCAGCGGCCAGTGGCTGCGCTGCGACAACCCGGAAGTGGTCAAGCATCACCAGGCCAAGGTTTACAGCCAGGCTGCGGTGGGTTCACCACCAATGTCGGTGCCGCACCTGGACACCCGCGTGGTCGACGGCAAGAAATCCCTGCTGTTCGGGCCATACGCCGGTTTCACCACCAAGTTCCTCAAGCACGGCTCCTTCATGGACCTGCCGCTGTCGGTTCGCGCCGGCAACATCGGGCCGATGCTGGCCGTGGCGAAAAACAACATGGACCTGACCAAATATCTGGTCAGCGAAGTGATGCAATCGATGGAACAGCGTCTGGATTCCCTGCGCCGTTTCTACCCTGAGGCGAAAGCCGAAGACTGGCGCCTGGAAGTGGCCGGCCAACGGGTACAGATCATCAAGAAAGATCCGAAAAAGGGCGGCATCCTGCAGTTCGGTACCGAACTGGTCGCAGCCAAGGACGGTTCCCTCGCCGCCCTGCTCGGCGCTTCGCCGGGCGCGTCGGTGACCGTTTCGATCATGCTGGAACTGATCGAAAAATGCTTCCCGGCCAAGGCCAAGGGCGAGTGGGCCGGCAAACTGGCGGAAATCTTCCCGGCCCGTGAAAAGGTCCTGGAAACCGATGCTGCGCTGTATCGCAAGATCAACACGCAGAACAACATCGCGCTGGAGCTGGTTGAAGAAAGCAGCGAGACCCCAAGCTACGCTTGATCTTGCGGCATGAAAAACGCCCCGTACTCAGTGAGTGCGGGGCGTTTTTTTATGGCCTTGAAAAGCAAAAGATCGCAGCCTTCGGCAGCTCCTACAGGGAAAACACAAACCCTCTGTAGGAGCTGCCGAAGGCTGCGATCTTTGGATCTTGTCCTTTGATCTTAGCCGCGGGCCTTGTCGATCAGCTCGATGTACTCGGCCGCGTTGCGTTGATCCTTGATCTGGTCAACAAACGTCTGACCGTGCTCGTCCTTGCCATCCACGTCATAACCGGCCGCCACGAAGAACGTCAGAAAGCGCTCGAAATCATCGATGCGCAAACCACGATAAGCCTTGATCAGTTTGTGCAGCGACGGCGAAGTGGCGTCGACCGGCTCAAAATCGAGGAACAGCTTGATCTGCTCATCGCCGATCTCGTCACCAATCACTTGTTTCTTATCTTTACGCATTGCCGACTCCAGCTCGCAGACATTACACGGGGCGGGCAGTTTACCCCTGCCCGGCCGCCCGGCTCAACGCGATCGCACCGCCCCGGTGTGCAAATCGGCCCAGATATGGCCGTTGGCGTAACTGAGGAACTGCACATACACGGTGTCGTTGCGCAACAAGTCGATGACTACGCGGTACTGGGCCAACGGATAGAACAGCGTCAGGATTTTGCTCTTGTCGTCGTACACCGGTTTTTTCAGGCTTTTGCTTTCGCCGTCGAAATTCACCAGCACCTGAGTGATGGTCGCTCCCTTGTTCAGGGACTTGCCCTTGAGGCGGATCATCAGCGATGACGTCACCGGAATCGGCTGCTGACTGGACTGGCGTTGCGCGCCGACGACCACGGAATAGTCAGTGACCTGCATGAGTTGCTGCTGTTCAGGCTCGGCATCGCGCACGGTCAGATCGTCCGGCGGCAGGAATTGGCTGTGCATCGGCGCGGCGGACAGCGGCAGGCTGAGGGTCAGCAACAGGACGGCAAAGCTGCGGATCAAGAGGCGCATGGCAGGCTCCGGGGGCGGGGCCGAGCACTCTAGCATGGGATTAAAAGCAAAAGATCGCAGCGTTCCGCAGCGCTTACAGGTTTACATCAATCCCCTGTAGGAGCTGCCGAAGGCTGCGATCTTTTGATCTTGCTTACATGCCTTTAACGGCAAAAATCCCGTTGGCGTTGCGCCAGTAGCCTTTGTAGTCCATGCCGTAACCGAAGATGTAGCGGTCGATGCACGGCAGGCCGACGAAATCGGCTTTCAGGTCAGGACGCGCCTTGCGGTCATGATCCTTGTCGATCAGCACGGCGGTGTGCACTTTGCGCGCGCC
Organism: Pseudomonas sp. rhizo66; assembly: GCF_031931925.1. Classification (NCBI taxonomy): domain Bacteria; kingdom Pseudomonadati; phylum Pseudomonadota; class Gammaproteobacteria; order Pseudomonadales; family Pseudomonadaceae; genus Pseudomonas; species Pseudomonas sp. rhizo66. Next base: position 60,578 of record NZ_JAUJWZ010000007.1, on the reverse strand, counting down.
GGCGTGTTTGCAGAAGTCGATGATCGCGCCCAGGGTGTGACCCTCATCGAGGATGTCGTCGATGATCAGCACGTCGCGGTCGATGAACGAGACTTCCGGCTTGGCTTTCCAGAACAGGTCGCCACCGCTGGTTTCGTTGCGATAACGGGTCGCGTGCAGGTAGGAGGCTTCCAGCGGGAACTGCAGATGCGTGAGCAGTTTGCCGGAGAAAATCAGCCCGCCGTTCATCACGCAGAACACCACCGGGTTGCTGTCAGCCAGTTGTTCGTTGATTTGTGCACCGACGCGGGCAATGGCGGCCTCGACTTCAGCTTCGGTGTACAGGCAGTCAGCCTCTCGCATGATTTGACGGATATGCTCGAGATCAGCGGACATGGCGCTCTCCAGGGGTTGGCGGAATTGGAAAAGCGGGCAAAGGTACGCATCCATCGAGGCCGAATCAAGCCTTTATGGACTAACGTACAGAATGTCCTATAGGACATCACCCTCGGATAGATTAATCTAGGCCGGTTTTTTTGCCCGCCGCCGGAGTTTTTCCATGCCCATCCTCGAGATCCGCCATCCGCTGATCCGCCATAAACTCGGCCTGATGCGCCGCGCCGATATCAGCACCAAGAATTTCCGTGAGCTCGCTCAGGAAGTCGGCGCCCTGTTGACCTATGAAGCTACAAAAGATTTGCCGCTGGAGTCCTACGATATTGCAGGCTGGTGCGGCACCGTGTCGGTCGAGAAAATCGCCGGCAAGAAGATCACCGTCGTGCCGATCCTGCGCGCCGGTATCGGCATGCTTGAAGGCGTGCTGAGCCTGATCCCGGGAGCCAAGGTGTCTGCTGTGGGCGTTGCCCGCAACGAAGAAACCCTGCAAGCGCACACTTATCTGGAAAAACTGGTTCCGGAAATCGACGAACGGCTGGCGATGATCATCGACCCGATGCTCGCCACCGGCAGCTCGATGGTTGCGACCATCGACCTGCTGAAGAAAGCCGGCTGCAAGGACATCCGCGCGATGGTGCTGGTCGCCGCGCCGGAAGGTATTGCCGCCGTAGAAAAGGCTCACCCGGACGTGACCATCTACACCGCCTCCATAGATGAACGTCTGAACGAACACGGTTACATCATCCCAGGGCTTGGCGATGCCGGTGACAAGATCTTCGGCACCAAGCAGAAGGACGCGTGACCATGCAGCAAGAGTTCAACGATCCGCTCTGGCGCACGGTGCTGTCCGGCGCCCAGATGCTGTTCGTGGCTTTCGGCGCGTTGGTGCTGATGCCGCTGATCACGGGCCTTGACCCGAACGTGGCACTGTTTACCGCAGGTTTAGGGACGATCCTGTTCCAGATCGTCACCGGGCGTCAGGTGCCGGTGTTCCTGGCCTCGAGCTTCGCTTTCATCACCCCGATCATTCTCGCCAAGGGCCAGTTCGGCCTCGCCGCGACCATGGGCGGCGTGATGGCGGCCGGTTTTGTCTACACCTTCCTGGGCCTGGCCGTGAAGATCAAAGGCACCGGTTTCATCGACCGTCTGCTGCCACCGGTGGTGATTGGTCCGGTGATCATTTCCATCGGTCTGGCCATGGCGCCGATTGCCGCGAACATGGCAATGGGCAAGGCTGGCGACGGTTCGGAACTGATCCACTACCAGACCGCGATGATGATCTCGATGCCAGCGCTGCTGACCACCTTGATCGTGGCGGTGTTCGGTAAAGGCATCTTTCGTCTGGTGCCAATCATTTCCGGTGTGCTGGTCGGTTTTGCCATGTCGTTCTATTTCGGCGTGGTCGATACCGCAAAGATTGCTGCCGCGCCATGGTTCGCTTTGCCGCACTTCACCGCGCCGGAGTTCAACTGGCAGGCGATTCTGTTCATCGTCCCGGTGGCATTGGCCCCGGCCATTGAACACATCGGCGGCGTGATTGCGGTCGGTAGCGTGACCGGTCGCGATTACCTGAAGAAGCCAGGCCTGCATCGCACCCTGCTCGGTGACGGCATTGCCACCACCGCCGCTGGCCTGTTCGGCGGCCCGCCAAACACCACCTACGCCGAAGTGACCGGCGCGGTGATGCTGACCAAGAACTACAACCCGAAGATCATGACCTGGGCGGCGATCTTCGCCATCACCCTGGCGTTCATCGGCAAGTTCGGCGCGCTGCTGCAAAGCATTCCGGTGCCGGTAATGGGCGGGATTCTGTGCTTGCTGTTCGGTTCGATCGCGGCGGTGGGGATGAACACCCTGATCCGTCACAAGATCGATCTGGGCGAGGCGCGCAATCTGGTGATCGTGTCGGTGACCCTGGTATTCGGTATCGGCGGTGTGCTGGTCGGCACCGGCACAGGTCCCGACGACTTCGGCCTCAAAGGCATCGCGCTGTGCGCGGTGGTGGCGATTGCGCTGAACCTGATCCTGCCGGGTAACGATGGCTGGAAGAACAAGAAGGCGGATGAGCCGCTGATCTAAACCTTTAGATCGTCGCTGAGTGATCGTTCCCACGCTCTGCGTGGGAATGCGTCCCTAGAGGCATCCCACGCAGAGCGCGGGAACGATCATCACAGGGCCAGCGGTGCTCTTTCGCAAAGGGTTGCCAATGCCTTCGCCCATTGCGGGTCGTCATTCAGGCACGGCACCAACACCAATTCCTCGCCCCCCGCTTCGCGGAACTGCTCATTGCCGCGATCACCAATCTCTTCCAGCGTCTCGATGCAGTCGGCAACAAACGCCGGGCACATCACCAGAATCTTCTTCACGCCGCTTTTCGCCAGTTCATCCAGGCGTGCTTCAGTGTAGGGTTCGATCCACTTGGCCCGGCCCAGACGTGACTGAAACGACACCGACCACTTTCCATCCGCCAGGCCCATGCGCTCAGCGAACAACGCCGCAGTACGCAGGCATTGCGCGCGATAACAGGTCGCCAATACCGCAGGCGAGGCGTTCTTGCAGCAGTCTTCATTCTTGAAGCAATGATTGCCGGTCGGATCGAGTTTGGTCAGGTGCCGCTCAGGCAGCCCGTGGAAGCTCAGCAGCAAGTGATCGTAATCCTGCTGCAAATGCGGTTTGGCACTGGCAACCAAAGCGTCGAGGTATTCCGGCTGATCGTAGAACGGTTGCAGGATCGACAACTGCACATCGAGATTCTTCGCGCGAATGACACGTCTGGCCTCTTCAATCACCGTGGTGGTGGTGCTGTCGGCGAACTGCGGATACAGCGGCGCCAGCGTAATGCGCTTGTGCCCCGCCGCCACCAGTTTCAGCAGGCAGGTTTCAATCGACGGCTCACCGTAGCGCATCGCCAACTCCACTGGCCCCTGCTTCCATTGCGCCTTCATCTGCTGTTGCAGACGCCGGCTGAGCACCACCAGCGGCGAACCCTCGTCCCACCAGATCGAGGCGTAGGCGTGGGCCGACTGCTCGGGGCGCTTGACCAGGATCAGCGACACCAGCAAGCGCCGCACCGGCCACGGCAGGTCGATCACGTACGGGTCCATCAGGAATTGATTGAGGTAGCTGCGTACATCGGCCACCGAGGTGGAAGCCGGGGAACCCAGGTTGACCAGAAGCAAGGCGTGATCGGTCATGCAACGTCCTATTTCAGAGGCGGCTGGAGAGATCATCCAGAGCCGCGCGTAAATCCGTGAACTGGAAAGTGAAACCCGCTTCCAGCAAGCGTGCCGGCACGGCCTTCTGGCCGCCAAGCAACAACAAAGACATCTCGCCGAGGCCGACTTTCAGTGCCAGTGTCGGCATCGGCATGAACGCCGGGCGGTGCAACACGCTGCCCAGCGTTTTGGCAAATTCGCGATTGCGCACAGGTTGCGGCGCGCACGCATTATAAGGACCACTGGCCTGATCGCGGTGCAGAAGAAAATCAATCAGGGCGATTTGATCGTTGATATGAATCCACGGCATCCACTGCCGGCCGTTGCCCAAAGGCCCGCCCAGCCCAAGCTTGAACGGCAGCAACAGGCGCGACAAAAAGCCGCCCTCGGCCGACAGCACCAGACCGGTTCGCACCAGCACCACGCGGATACCCAGCGATTCTGCGCGCAGTGCGGTTTCCTCCCAGGCTATGCACAGCTGACTGGCGAAGTCGTCGATCACCGGCGGCGATTCTTCCGTCAGCTCACGCTCACCGCCGTCGCCATACCAGCCAATGGCTGATCCGGAAATCAGCAGCGGCGGTTTCTGCTCTCGCGTGTCGAGCCAGCTCAACAGGGTTTCCGTGAGCGTGATACGGCTGCTCCACAACAACGCTTTGCGTCGATGGGTCCACGGCCGATCGGCAATCGGCGCACCGGCCAGATTGATGATCGCGTCAACCGGCTCTTCGCCAAGGTCTTGCAGACGCGCAATACCGCGCACCTGTGCGCCACAGATTTTCGCGACTTTCTCCGGCTGGCGACTCCACACCGTCAAGCGATGCCCCTGCCCCGACCAGTATCGGCAGAGCTGACGTCCTATCAAACCAGTACCGCCGGTCAGCAATATGTGCATGACATCTTCCTCGCGTGGCGTTTAACCCGGATCACTAGTCTATTTTTATAAGCAGGGATCTTTTCTATCGGGCAGGCTCTATTGTTTAACCATAGGCCAAGCTGTCAGATCGAGAACGCTAGAAGTTATACCAAAAAACAAAATTGTACAGGTTTGATCGACGGCGTAGTCTGTACAGAAAGGTAAACGAGGCCCCTATGACTGTACCTATCGCAATCATCGGCACCGGCATCGCCGGGCTCTCCGCCGCCCAGGCTCTGACAGAGAGCGGGCACACCGTGCAACTGTTCGACAAAAGCCGCGGCAGCGGTGGGCGCATGGCGAGCAAACGCAGCGACGCTGGTTCGCTGGACATGGGCGCGCAATATTTCACCGCGCGCGACCGACGTTTCGTCACCGAAGTGCAACGCTGGCAAAGTCGGGGCTGGGTCGCCGAATGGCAACCGCAGCTCTACACCTTTCAGGGCGGCCAGTTGAATCTGTCACCGGACGAGCAGACCCGCTGGGTCGGCACGCCGCGCATGAGCGCCATCACCCGTGGACTGCTCGATGGCCTGGAAGTGCACTTTGCCTGCCGCATCACCGAGGTTTATCGCGGTGAAGAACACTGGCATCTGCAGGACGCCGAGGGCTTCACTCATGGCCCGTTCAGTCACGTCGTGATCGCCACACCCGCACCGCAAGCGACAGCGTTGCTCGCTGCAGCGCCGAAACTTGCCGGGGCCGCCGCCGGGGTGAAAATGGAGCCGACCTGGGCCGTCGCCCTCGCTTTCGAAACACCATTGGACACCCCGATTGAAGGCTGCTTTGTACAAGACAGCCCACTCGACTGGCTGGCGCGCAACCGCAGCAAACCGGGGCGCGACAACACCCTCGACACCTGGGTGCTGCATGCCAGCAGCGCGTGGAGTCGCCAGCACATCGACCTGTCCAAGGAAGCGGTGATCGAGCAACTGCATGGCGCGTTTGCCGAGTTGCTGCACAGCGCCATGCCAGCGCCGAGTTTCAGCCTCGCCCACCGCTGGCTCTATGCGCGCCCGGCGACGGGCCACGAATGGGGCACCCTGGCCGACGCCGATCTGGGTCTGTATGCCTGCGGCGACTGGTGCCTGTCGGGCCGCGTCGAAGGCGCATGGCTGAGCGGTCAGGAAGCCGCACGCCGCCTGCACGAACACCTGCAATGAACCGTATCAATCCGCGTAAATTGCTGCTGTCGAAATGGACAGCAGCGCAGCCGCAAAACCGTGAGAAACACTTTCTGGTGACCGAGCTGTTCTGCGACGAAGAAGGCACAGTGCTGGAAGTTGAATTGCAGGCGGTGTTGACCAAGCGTGCCGAACGACTCGATTGGCAAACCCTCAAGAACAACGATCACTGGTTATTGGGCTGGCAATAAAGATCCTGTCGGAGTGCCTGCTCGCGATGGCGGTGGACCATTCAACCTTTTTTGTTGAATGACATACCGCTATCGCGAGCAGGCGAAGGCCTGCAAGGGAATGCATCAACCGGAAAAAGTTATACAAATCATTTGACTTGTACACCCATGAATCTATGCTGAGCAAAGTTGTACAGAGATCTACCTCTGTACAGGTATAGATTCGAGGTGCCCATGTCTGATTCTTGCGCAGCCAAACCCAAAATCGCTATCAGCGCCTGCCTGCTGGGCGCCGAGGTGCGCTACAACGGTGGACACAAGGAATCACGCCTGTGCAGCCGCACCCTCACCGAGCATTTCGATTTCGTCCCGGTGTGTCCGGAAGTCGCGATAGGCCTCGGCATTCCGCGCGAGCCGATCCGCCTTGTCGGCGAGGCCGAGCATCCACAAGCGGTGGGCACGGTAAATCCGTCGATCAACGTCACTCAACCATTGGCCGAATACGGCACGAAAATGGCCGCCGAGCTTAATGACATCTGTGGCTACATCTTCATGCAGCAGTCGCCGTCCTGCGGTCTGGAACGGGTCAAGGTCTACCACGCCAACGGCGCCCCGGTTAACGGCGGCGGACGCGGGATTTATGCCCAGGCGTTCTGCGCACAGCACCCGGATCTGCCCGTGGAAGAAGCCGGGCGTCTCAATGATCCGGTACTGCGCGAGAACTTCATCACCCGTGTATTCGCCTACAGCGAATGGCAACAGGTCCTCGCCAATGGCCTGAGCCGTCGCGCCCTCACCGAATTCCATTCGCGCTACAAATACTTGCTGATGGCGCACAACCCACTGCAATACAAAACGCTGGGCAAGTTGTTGGGCAATATGGCCGACACCGATCCCGCCGAACTCGGCCCGCGCTACTTCAGCGAACTGATGGCCGCCCTGAAGAAATGCGCCACGCGCGGCACCCACAGCAATGTCCTGCTGCACATCAGCGGTTATCTGAAACAGGCGATCAGTGCTGAAGAAAAACAGGAAATGCAACACATCATCGGCCAGTACCGCCAGGGCATCGTGCCGTTGGTGGTGCCGTTGACGTTGCTCAAGCATCACTTTCGCCTCCATCCGGATTCGTACATCGCGCAACAGGTTTACCTGCAACCGCACCCGGAAAACCTCAGCCTGCGAAACGCAATCTAATGAATGACCAAATCGATACCAGCGCCCAGGAAGACCTCGGCGCGGATTTTAAAAAAGCCCTCGACGAAGGCTGGCTACCGATTCGCGAAGTCGCGCGGCAGACCGGCGTCAACGCGATCACCCTGCGTGCCTGGGAACGCCGCTACGGGCTGGTCGTGCCGCAACGCACGCCCAAGGGCCATCGGTTGTATTCGGCCGAACATGTGCAACAGATTCTGACCATCCTCACCTGGCTCAACCGCGGTGTTGCCGTCAGTCAGGTCAAACCGCTGCTCGATGCACCACAGGCGTTCAGCGAGTCGGTGGAGAACGACTGGCAGCGCTTGCGCCAAACCCTGCTTACCGCCGTCACCCAACTCAATGAACGCAGCCTCGACGACAGCGTCAATCAGGCCATGGCGCTCTACCCGCCACGCACCTTGTGCGAACAATTGCTGATGCCGCTGCTGGCGGAACTGGAGCAGCGTTGGCAAGGCCAGTTCGGCGCGCAGATGGAGCGGGTGTTCTTTTATTCGTGGCTGCGCAGCAAATTCGGCACACGCATCTACCATAACAATCGCCAGTTACAGGGCGCTCCGCTGTTGTTGATCAATCATTCCGACCTGCCACTGGAGCCTCATCTGTGGTTGTGCGCATGGCTGATCAGCAGCGCCGACTGTCCGGTGCAAGTGTTTGACTGGCCGCTGCCGGCCGCGGAACTGGCGCTGGCGGTCGAACACCTGCAAGCCCGTGGCGTACTGCTGTATTCCAGCAAAGCCATGAGCCTTGCGCAGTTGCCCAAGCTGCTGAACGGAGTCAATTGCCCGAAAATACTGGTCGGACCAACGGTATGCATCCACCACGCCGAGTTGTCCGTAAAAACCTCCGAGATGGCTGATGTGTTCCTGGCTGAAGACGCGCTTCTGGCCCATCAGGAACTCGTTCAGCGTGGGTTGATTTAATGGACACCGTGAGTGCCGACATGCAATTGATCTGGCTGCGCAGCGACTTGCGCCAACATGACAACACCGCCCTCGCGGCCGCCGCAGCGCGCGGCCCGACGGTTGCCGTGTATCTGTTGAGCCCGCAGCAGTGGCTGGAACATGACGATGCGCCGTGCAAGGTCGACTTCTGGTTGCGCAACCTCGATGAGCTGAGCAAAAGCCTCGCCGCGCTGAACATTCCGCTGCTGATCCGTACTGCCGCGCATTGGGATCAAGCGCCAGCGGAACTGCTCAAGCTCTGTCGGCAACTGAAGGTCGAAGCGGTTCACGTCAATGAAGAATACGGTGTCCATGAAAGCCGTCGCGACGCCTCGGTGGCGGACACACTGAAGGCCGAGGGCATCACGTTTCACAGCTACCTCGATCAGTTGCTGTTCAAACCCGGCAGCGTGCTGACCAAGACCGGCACTTATTTCCAGGTGTTCAGCCAATTCCGCAAAGTCTGTTACGAACGTCTGCACCGCTCGATGCCGGCCCTGATCCCGGCACCCGGCAAACAGGCAAAACTTCAGATCGACAGCGATCCGCTGCCCGGTTCCGTCACAGGCTTCGCCACTCCGAATCAAGCTCTGCGTGATCTGTGGCCGGCCGGGGAACAGGAAGCCCGGCGCCGTCTCGACACCTTCACCGACGCGCAGATCGACTACTACCAAAGCGAACGCGATTTCCCGGCCAAGCCTGGCACCAGTCAGCTCTCGGCGTACCTCGCCGCCGGGGTGATTTCGCCGCGCCAGTGCCTGCACGCCGCCCTGCAAAGCAATCAGGGCGAGTTCGAGAGCGGCAAGGTCGGTGCGGTCACCTGGATCAACGAGCTGCTGTGGCGCGAGTTCTACAAACACATTCTGGTCGGCTATCCACGGGTCTCGCGGCACCGCGCCTTTCGCCAGGAAACCGAAGCGCTGGCCTGGCGTGATGCGCCGGACGATCTTGCCGCCTGGCAAGAGGCGCGCACCGGTCTGCCGATCATCGACGCGGCCATGCGGCAATTGCTCGAAACCGGCTGGATGCACAATCGCCTGCGCATGATCGTGGCGATGTTCCTGACCAAAAACCTGCTGATCGACTGGCGCGAAGGCGAACGCTTTTTCATGCGTCACCTGATTGATGGCGATCTGGCGGCGAACAACGGTGGCTGGCAATGGAGCGCCTCCACCGGCACCGATTCGGCACCGTACTTCCGCATCTTCAATCCGTTGAGCCAGTCGGAAAAATTCGACAGCGAAGGCCTGTTCATCAAGCACTGGCTACCGGAACTGGCGGCCCTCAACAAGAAAGAAGTGCATAACCCGGCCGACGTCGGTGGTTTGTTCGGCGCGGCGGATTACCCGTCGCCGATCGTCAATCTCAGCACTTCGCGCCAGCGCGCATTGGCTGCCTTCAAGAGTCTGCCTTCGCGTACGTCTACCGGAGGTGATGATGAGTGAATTCCTGCGCCGTTTCGCCCGGCAATTTTCAGCATTGAACAAAGACAACCTGGAAAGCCTGGGCGAGCTGTACAGCGATGACATTCACTTCACCGACCCGCTGCATGAAGTGCAGGGGCTGGCGCAACTGCGCGTCTATTTCGGCGAGCTGTACGCCAACGTCAGCGAACTGCGTTTCGACTTTCATGGTTTCGACCAGATCGGCGCCTGCGAGGGCTACCTGCGTTGGGTCATGAGTTATCGCCACCCGCGCCTGGCGGGTGGTCGTTTGATTCGTGTCAGCGGCTGCTCGCATTTGCTGTGGCACGACAAGGTTTATCGCCATCGGGATTATTTTGATGCCGGGGCGCTGCTGTATGAACACTTGCCAGTATTGGGCCGGGTCATTGCCTGGCTGAAAAGGAGAATGGGATGAGTCGTACACCTCCACGGCGTTATTGGTTGACCGGGGCCAGCAGTGGCATCGGCGCGGCGCTGGCTGAAGAGATTCTGAAAACCGGTGCACACCTGGCGGTCAGCTCCCGTCAGGTCGCCGCGCTCAAGGTCTTGTCACAACGCTATCCGGGGCAGGTTCTGGTGGTGCCGGGGGATCTGACCAACAGCCAGACAGTGCGCGAAATCGGCGAGCAGATCGCCGCCGACTGGGGTTCCCTGGATTCGGTGATCCTCAACGCTGGCACCTGCGAATACGTGGATGCCAAACAGTTCGATTCCTCGATCATCGAGCATGTGGTGCGCACCAACCTGCTCGCCAGCAGCTACTGCATCGAGGCCGCCCTGCCCTTGCTGCGCAAAGGCACCGCGCCGCACCTGGTCGGCATGGCCAGTTCGGTAACCTACCTGCCGCTGCCACGGGCTGAAGCCTACGGCGCCTCGAAGGCCGGTTTGCGCTACCTGTTCGAATCGCTGCGCATCGATCTCGCCGACGAAGGCATTGAAGTCACAGTCATCAGCCCCGGTTTTGTGGAGACCCCGCTGACCGCCAAAAACGATTTCCCCATGCCCTTGAGCTGGCCTGTGGATAAAGCGGCGCGGCATATCTTCGCCAAACTCAAAGATCGGCCATTGGAAATCGCCTTCCCGGCGCTGTTCATGGCCGCGCTGTGGCCGCTGTCGAAATTGCCGACGCGCGTCCAATTGGCCATCGGCAAGCGCATGGTGCGCAAGTCGCCTCCTCTGACGGATCCGACATGAAAATTGCCATCGTCGGCAGCGGCATCGCCGGACTGACCTGCGCCTACCTGCTCAATCGCCGCCATGAAGTCACGGTATTCGAGGCGGGCGACTGGGTCGGTGGCCACACGCACACCGTGGACGTCACCGTCGCAGGACGGCAGTACGCCGTGGACACCGGTTTCATCGTCTTCAACGACTGGACCTACCCGAACTTCATCCGCTTGCTCGGCCAACTCGGCGTGGCGTTCAAACCGACGGAAATGAGTTTCTCGGTAACCGACCCAGACACCGGTCTGGAATACAACGGCAACAACCTCAACAGCCTCTTCGCCCAGCGCAGCAATCTGTTGTCGCCGGGGTTCTGGGGCATGTTGCGCGACATCCTGCGCTTCAACAAAGAAGCTCAGCGCGACCTCGTCGAACTGCGCATCGCCGCCGACACCACCCTCGACGAATACCTCAAGGCTGGCGGCTACGGTGAACGTTTCATCCTGCATTACATCGTGCCGATGGGCTCGGCGATCTGGTCGATGTCGATGGCAGAAATGCTCAACTTCCCGCTGCAGTTTTTTGTGCGGTTCTTCAAGAACCACGGGCTGTTGTCAGTCAGCGATCGGCCGCAATGGCAAGTCATTGAAGGCGGTTCCAGCGCTTACATCGCGCCGCTGACAGCCGCGTTCAAGGACAGGATTCGGCTCAATTGCCCGGTCACCCGGGTTGATCGCGATGTGCATGGCGTAGTTATCCACAGCCCGGCAGGCCTCGAGCACTTTGACCGAGTGGTATTCGCCTGTCACAGCGACCAGGCGCTGAAACTGCTGGCAGTCCCTAGCGATGCCGAACGCGCAATCCTCGGCGCTCTGCCGTATGCCGAAAACGAAGTGGTGCTGCACACCGATACCCGTTTGCTGCCGACGCGCAAACTGGCCTGGGCCAGCTGGAACTATCGGCTCAGTGGCGCCGGCCATACCCACGCTGCCGTCACTTACGACATGAACATTCTGCAGGGCATTCAGAGCGACACCACGTTCTGCGTCAGCCTCAATCAGAGTGCCGGGATCAGCCCCGACAAAGCGCTCGCCCGCTACACGTACGCCCACCCGCAGTTCAGCCTTGCGGCCGTGGCCGCGCAGCAACGCTGGGGTGAACTGGATGGTGCGCAGCACACGCATTATTGCGGCGCTTACTGGGCCAACGGGTTTCATGAGGACGGTGTCGTCAGCGCCTTGCGCGTGGCCGCCGCGTTCGGGGAAAGCTTATGAACAGCGCCCTGTATAGCGGCTGGATCGGCCATCGGCGTTTTTCGCCGCGCCGCCATGAATTCCGTTACCGGATCGGCTTGCTCTACCTCGATCTCAGCGAACAGGACGCGGTACTTGCACTCTCGCCGCTGGCCGGACGCAGCCGCTTTGCGCCGTTTTCATTTCGCGAGACTGACTACCTCAAGGCCTTCACCGGCCGTGGCATACGCTTGATCGATGCGGTGCGCCAGCAAGTCGGCCTTGCCATCGGCCACGAACCGCAAGGCTCGATCTGCCTGCTGACCCAGGCGCGCAGTTGGGGGCTGTCGTTCAACCCGGTGAGTTTCTTTTACTGCCATGAGGCGGACGGGCAACTGGCGGCGATCGTCTGCGAAGTGACCAACACGCCGTGGGGCGAGCGCTACCACTATGTGTTGCCGGCGCGGCCCCCGGTCAATCTGCAGGATTTCCATCAGCACTTTGCCGTGGCCAAAGCCTTTCACGTTTCACCGTTCCTGCCGCGCGATCTCGAATACCGCATGAGCTTCAGCCCCGCCGCGCAAAAACTCGGCGTGCACATGGCTGACTGGCAAGGCGAACACAAACTGTTCGACGCGACGCTCAATCTGCAACGCGAAAGCCTCGACCGGCGCAGCCTGCATCGTTACCTGCGGCGCTTTCCGTGGATGACCGCGAAAACCGCTCTGGCCATTTACTGGCAAGCGCTGCGACTGCTGCTCAAACGCGCACCGATTTTTGCTCATCAGACTGCCGACGGCAGTTTTCAAACCGCCACTGTGCCTCCCAAGGAGCAGCGCCATGAAATCCTCTAGTCTGTCGGTCAGCCGGCTCAGCACCAACGGTTTGACCGGATCGTTGCTGCGCCGTGGCGTGCTGCGTCAATTGGCTCAGCTGAAAAACGGCCAACTGTTGGTGATCGAGGATGGCGAACGCCTGATGTTCGGTACGCCGGGCAGTGCCTTGCTCGGGGAAATCCATGTGCTCGACTCGGCCGTTTGGGGCCTGGTTGCCGGTAACGGTTCGATTGGTGCCGGCGAGGCCTTTATCCATGGCTATTGGAGTTCACCGGATCTGACGGCCGTGGTCCGCGTGTTCGTCAGCAACCTCGACGTGCTCGATGCCATGGAGGGCGGTCTGGCCCGTCTCAGCCGGCCACTTGTGCAAGGTCTGCACTGGCTCAACCGCAACACGCGCAAGGGTTCGCAGAAGAACATCGCCGCGCACTACGATCTGGGCAACGATCTGTTCGAGCAGTTTCTCGACCCGACCATGATGTATTCGGCGGCGCAGTTCCTTACGCCGGAAGACAGCCTCGAACAGGCACAACTGAACAAACTCGAGCGCATCTGTCAGAAGCTCGCGCTCAAGGACAGCGACCATTTGCTGGAGATCGGCACTGGCTGGGGCAGCATGGCGCTGTATGCCGCGCAACATTACGGCTGCCGCGTGACCACCACGACCCTGTCGAAAGAGCAGTACGCGTTTACCGCGCAACGCATCGAACAACTGGGTTTGCAGGATCGCGTCACGCTGTTGCTCAAGGACTACCGCGACCTGACCGGCGAATACGACAAACTGGTGTCGATCGAGATGATCGAAGCCGTCGGGCACCGCTTCCTGCCGACCTACTTCAAACAGTGCGCGCAGTTGCTCAAGAGCAACGGCCTGATGTTGATCCAGGCGATCACCATCCGCGAGCAGCGTTACGAACAGGCCAAGCGTAGCGTCGATTTCATCCAGCGCTACATCTTCCCCGGCGGCGCCCTGCCCTGCGTGCAGAAAATGCTCGAAGTGGTCGGCCGCGACACCGACATGAACCTGCTGCACATGGAGGATTTCGGCCTGCACTACGCCCGCACCCTGCGCCTGTGGCACGAGAACTTCCGCCGCGCCCACGGCCGCTTGAGCGAACTGGGCTATGACGATTATTTCCTGCGGTTGTGGGAGTTTTACCTGTGTTACTGCGAGGGCGGTTTCCTCGAACGCACCATCGGCACCGCGCAATTGCTGCTGGCCAAACCGGCGGCGATGACCGCGCCGCTGCTCGGACGCTTCGATGCTTGAGCGTGTCGCCAATGCCGTGTTGTTCCAGATCGGCTGGCTGATCTGCGTGATGGGCGGCAACAGCCTGTGGTTGCTGGCCGCGCTGGCGGTGCTGGTGATCCATCTGCGCTGGATCAGCAGTTGGGCGGCTGAGGGGCGTTTGATCCTCAGCGTGGTGATTGTCGGCACCGCGGTCGACAGTGTGTTGCGCGGTGCCGGCGTGTTCGCGTTTCAGGATCAGTCGCCGCTGATTCCGTTGTGGCTGATGCTGCTCTGGGCGCTGCTGGCGACCACCTTGCGTCATTGTCTGGCCTGGAGCGCCCGCCCTTGGTGGCTGGCCAGTGTGCTTGGCGCGGTCGGCGGCGCGCTGTCGTATTACGCTGGCGGGCGCCTGGCCGGGGTGCAATTTCCCTACGGAGAACTGCCGACACTGATCGGCATCGGCCTGCTCTGGGCACTGCTGTTTCCGTTGCTGCATACGATGGCTCGGCGGCTGACTCGCTGAGCGTCCGTCAGACCTTTCACACGTGCGCCGGCCACTGCCTTACACTGCCGACCATGAAGACCATTCCCCACCAACAAATCACGCAACCGGCGGTCACTTGCTCGACCTGCGCGGCGTGCTGTTGCCAGCTCGAAGTGATGCTGATCACCGACACTGGCGTGCCTGATCGCTTTATCGATACCGATGAGTGGGGCGGTGAAGTGATGTTGCGTCTGGACGACGGCTGGTGCGCGGCGCTGGATCGCGACAGCATGATGTGCACGATCTATGAGAAACGGCCGCTGATTTGTCGCGAATTCGAAATGGGCGCGCCGGAGTGCATTGAAGAACGCAAAGGCATCACGACTGCCTACCGCTGATTTAAAGCAAAAGATCGCAGCCTTCGGCAGCTCCTACAGGAGAAATCATTCCCATGTAGGAGCTGCCGAAGGCTGCGATCTTTTGATCTTTTTAGAGCGGCATCGTGTAATGCAGCGAGTAACTTTCTACGCCGTCGTTGTCACTGGCGAGACCGGCGTTGGAATAGTGCGTCGCACGAATCCCGACTTCATGTCCGCCATTGAAACGCAGGCCAAAACCCAGGCGGTCTTCGAACTGGAAAGAGCCGCCGAGATTGTTGGATTCGTACTTGGTATTGGAGAACGCGGCTACGCCGATGCCCGCCTCGACATACGGTTTGACCGACTCACCGGCGAACTCGTAAACGAATACAGGCGAGAACGACAGGCTGTTGTTACTGGACGTCTTGTCACCTTCCCAGTAAGTGTAAGCGCCGCTCCAATAACCGGTCAGACGACCGACGTCACTTTGCAGCCAGCTCTTGTCCCAGTCGAAATTCATGCCCAGGCGGTACGTCATGGTCGAATCGCTGGTGGCACCCACCGCGAACTCCACGCCTGCCGCTTGTGCAGTAATACTTTGCCCCATCAGTGCGGCCGCAATCGCGGCCAAGCAGAATAGTCGCTTCACGTTGAAACTTCCTTTTCCGGAACGATCGTTTGGTTTTCTAGATAACTCATCGCTATAGAAGCTAGCGCTTGATTAGAAGTTCAGCTGTTTTTCTAGTTATTTCACAATTTTTTTACAAGTCGAAGTTTTGCACTTCGCCAGCGCTTTGTCCCAGCAATGGCAGGATGTTTTTGAAGTACGCAGGGTCCGCGCTGGTCCAGAATCTGACCGACCGGTTCGGGCCGGCGGCAAGCAAATCGCGCTCCGCCAAAAGCCGCTGAAGTTGCCGCGCCACAGCAGCGCCGGTATCGATCAGGCTGATGTCCGCAGGGATCATCGATTTGAGCATCGGCTTGAGGAAGGGATAGTGGGTACAGCCCAGAATGATCGTGTCGCAACTGCTGGCCAGCAGTGGCTCGACATACCCTTGCAGCAACTGGCGCAACTCGGCGCTGTGCAGATCGCCGCTTTCAATCAGCTCGACCAGGCCGGGGCATGGCTGGGTGATCACGCGCACGTCAGTGGCAAAGCGATCGAGCAGCGCCGCGAACTTGGCGCTCTGCAACGTGCCGGTGGTGGCGAGTACGCCGACTACACCGCTGCGGGTCGCGGCTGCCGCTGGTTTGACCGCAGGCTCCATACCGACAATCGGCCAGTCAGGAAAATCACGTCGTAAATCGGCAACGCCTGCGACCGTCGCGGTATTGCAGGCCAGCACCAACGCCTTGGCGCCCTGCTCGCGGAAAAAACCGGCCATCACGCTGCAGCGCTGGCGAATGAATTCCGGGGTTTTCTCGCCGTAGGGGACGTGCCCGCAATCGGCGACATAGAGCAGCGATTCATTGGGCAGCAACCGCTGGATTTCCGCCAACACCGACAAGCCGCCAACGCCGGAGTCGAACACGCCGATCGGCGCTTCACGCATGGCGCGAACCACAGACGCTGCAACCCGGATCGCGCTTGACCCGCAGCTCGCGGAAGCGCGAACCCAGGGCATCGATCAGCAGCAAGCGGCCCACCAGCGGCTCACCGAAACCGACCAGCACCTTCAAGGCTTCCAGTGCTTGCAGGCTGCCGACCAGACCAACCAGCGGTCCGACCACTCCGGCCTCGCTGCAGGTCAGTTCGGCCTCGCTGCCGTGCCCGTATAAACAGTGATAGCACGGGCTCTCGGCACGACGCGGGTCGAACACCGACAACTGCCCTTCCAGCCGAATCGCCGCGCCGCTGACCAAAGGTTTGCACGCCGCCACACACGCAGCATTGACCGCTTCGCGGGTGGAGAAATTATCGGAACAGTCGAGCACCAGATCCACCGCCGCCACGGCAGCAGCGAGAGAATCCTCGTCCAGCGCCTGACGATGAGCGATCAGTTGAATCTCTGGATTGATCGCGCCCAGACGCTTGAGCGCCGAGTCGACCTTGCTCATGCCGACGCTGTCGGTGTCATGAATGATCTGGCGTTGCAGGTTGGTCAGGTCGACCGTATCGAAATCCGCGAGATGCAATTCACCGACACCCGCCGCTGCCAGATACAGCGCAACCGGCGCGCCGAGACCGCCGAGGCCGACGATCAGTACGCGACTGGCCTTGAGCTTCAACTGCCCGTCGATGTCGATGTGTTGCAGCAGAATCTGCCGGCTGTAGCGCAGCAATTCCTGATCATTCAGCACGGCAGGCGCCCCAGACTGATGCGTTGATGACCGCCCAGATCGGTGCGGCTGTGGACTTCTTCAAAACCGCGAGTGAGCAACAGATCGCGCACGGCTTCGGCTTGATCATAGCCGTGTTCGAGCATCAGCCAGCCGGCGGCCTCAAGATGATCAGGGGCCTGGGCGACGATCAGACGCAGATCGTCGAGTCCGTCTTCACCGGCGACCAGTGCACTGGTCGGTTCGAAACGCACATCGCCTTCGACCAGATGCGGATCGGCAGCGGCAATGTACGGCGGGTTGCTGATGATCAACTGAAAACGCTGACCTTCCAGCGCACTGAACCAGTGGCTGCTGAGCACGGTGGCGTTGTGCAAATGCAGGCGCTGGCGATTGCGTTCGGCAAGTGCCACGGCTTCCAGCACGCGATCCACAGCGGTGACTTTCCACGCCGGACGTTCGCTGGCCAAGGCCAGGGCGATCGCGCCGCTGCCAGTGCCGAGATCGAGGACTTTAGCGGGCGTTGCGGGCAGCAATTCCAGCGCCGCTTCCACCAGCAGTTCGGTATCCGGGCGCGGGATCAGCGTGTGCGGCGCGACTTCCAGATCCAGCTTCCAGAACCCCTGCTGACCCAGAATGTAAGCCACCGGCTCGCCACTGCGGCGGCGTTGCAAATACTCGGCAAAGACCAGCGCCGCTTCACTCGGCACGATGCGCTCGGGCCAGGTGTGCAGAAAGCTGCGCGACTTGCCCAGTGCAGCGGCAAGAAGCAATTCGGCATCCAGACGCGCAGTCGGTGAGTCCGGCAATTCGGCAGCGCGCAACAGGCTGGCAATGATGGTCATTTATTCACCTATCGCTGCGAGCTGGTCAGCCTGGTATTCGGCCAGCAACGGCTCGATCACCGCTTCAACGCCACCGGCAAGGATTTCATCGAGGGAGTACAGGGTCAGGTTGACGCGATGGTCGGTAACCCGGCCCTGAGCAAAGTTGTAGGTACGAATCCGCTCGGAACGATCACCGGAACCCACCAGCAATTTACGCTCGCTGGCAATCGCATTGGCCGCCGCAGCGGTTTGCTGATCGTTGAGTTTGGCCGACAGCCAGGCCATCGCCCGCGCACGGTTCTTGTGCTGGGAACGTTCTTCCTGACACTCGACGACGGTGCCGGTCGGTATGTGGGTGATGCGGATCGCCGAATCGGTGGTGTTGACGTGCTGACCACCCGCCCCGGAGGAGCGGTAAGTGTCGACGCGCAGATCCGCCGGGTTGATCTCGATGGCTTCGCGCTCGTCCGGCTCGGGCAATACCGCCACGGTGCACGCCGAAGTGTGGATCCGACCCTGGGATTCGGTGGCGGGTACACGCTGTACGCGGTGCGCGCCGGATTCGAATTTCAGCTTGCCGTAAACGTTGTCGCCTTCGATGCGGGCGATGACTTCTTTATAGCCACCGTGTTCGCCTTCGTTTTCCGAAAGAATTTCCACGCGCCAGCCACGACGTTCGGCGTAACGCGAGTACATGCGGAACAGGTCGCCGGAGAAGATCGCCGCCTCGTCGCCACCGGTGCCGGCACGGATTTCAAGAAAGACGTTACGGCCGTCGTTGGGATCCTTGGGCAGCAGCATGCGCTGCAGATCGTCTTCGAGGGTGATCAGCAACTCTTTGGCTTCACGGACTTCTTCCACGGCCATTTCCCGCATGTCCGGGTCGCTGTCCTTGAGCAACGCCTGCGCGCCTTCAAGATCGCTTTGTACGCTGAGCAGCTTTTTATAGCCCTGTACCACCGGCTCAAGTTCGGCGTATTCCTTGGAATAGGCGCGGAATTTGACTTGATCGGAAATGACTTCGCCGTCGCCGAGCAGTGCGGTGAGTTCCTCGAAACGGTCCTGGAGGACATCCAGCTTATTGAGCAGTGACGCTTTCATTGCGGTTTTTTATCCGAAAAGCTATCCGGTGAGCCCTCGAGGGCAAAGAGTTCCTGGGCCATGGCCAGCGCATCGAGGCGGCCTTCGGCAGAAAGCTTTTTCAATTGCACGCTGGGCGCATGCAAGAGTTTATTGGTCAGGCCACGGGCCAGTTGCCCGAGTACGTCTTCGGCGTTGCCGCCGTTGGCCAGCAGACGCAGGGCTTTTTGCAGCTCCTCGTCGCGCAGGCGTTCGCTCTGCTGACGATAGGCCTTGAGCACGTCGACCGCCGCCAATTCGCGCAGGCGCACCATGAAATCATCGGCGCCGACCGAGACCATCTCCTCCGCTGCCTGGGCTGCCCCCTGACGACTCTTGAGGTTCTCGGCGACAACTTCGTGGAGATCGTCGACGCTGTAGAGGTAAACGTCGTCCAACTCGCCAACTTCTGGCTCGATATCGCGGGGAACGGCGATATCGACCATGAAAATCGGTTTGTGCTTGCGCAGCTTCAGTGCACTCTCGACCGCGCCTTTGCCGAGAATCGGCAACTGACTGGCGGTCGAACTGATGACGATGTCGCTGCGCACCAGCTCTGCCGGGATGTCCGAGAGCAGCACCGCGTGGGCGCCGAACTGTTCGGCCAGCAAACTGGCGCGCTCCAGGGTGCGGTTGGCCACGACGATGCGCTTGACCCCCAGCTCGTGCAGATGGCGGGCAACCAGAGTAATGGTCTCGCCAGCGCCGATCAGCAAGGCCTGGCTGCGTTGCAAATCACTGAAAATCTGTTTGGCCAGGCTGACCGCGGCAAACGCCACGGACACCGGGTTTTCACCAATCGCGGTGTCGGTGCGCACCTGTTTGGCGGCATTGAACGTCGCCTGAAACAGCCGTCCGAGCAGCGGCCCGATGGTGCCGGCCTCGCGGGCCACGGCATAGGCCGACTTCATTTGGCCGAGAATCTGCGGTTCGCCCAGCACCAGCGAGTCGAGCCCGGAGGCGACACGCATCATGTGACGAACTGCCGCATCATCTTCATGCACATAAGCACTCGCGCGCAGCTCATCGAGGCTTAAATGGTGATAATCGGCCAGCCAGCGCAGCACGATATCGGCAGAAAGCTGATCCTGTTCTATATAAAGCTCACTGCGATTGCAGGTGGAGAGGATCGCAGCTTCGCGGCTGTCGGTCAGTCGGCAGAGCTGCTGCAAGGCCTCCACCAGCTGTTCAGGAGTAAAAGCCACGCGCTCGCGGACGTCTACTGAAGCAGTCTTGTGGTTGATACCGAGTGCAAGGAAGGCCATTCAAGGTCGCTGATGGTGACGTGAAGCCGGCAATTGTCCTACTTCGAAAGATTCAGAACAACTACCGCTGACTATTGTCCCAATCGTCAGTCCCTATAATGGGCACAATTGAGTCTCGGTTATGTTTGGTTGAAGGCTTGTGTCATGATGATCCGACCGCAGGTTAGTCGTCCTCTTCCTATATGAATAGATCTTCCGCGTTGCTCCTCGCTTTTGTCTTCCTCAGCGGCTGCCAGGCCTTGGCCCCCGTTTCGCCGGACGGTACGCCGTCGGTTGAAGACACCACGCCCGCGCCTGAAAAGCCCAAGGTTTACAGCTCGTTCAGCGAGGAAACCGTTTTCAGCCTGTTGAGCGCCGAACTCGCCGGCCAGCGCAATCGCTTCGACATTGCCCTGGACAACTACGTGACCCAGGCCATCAACACCCAGGATCCGGGCGTCTCCGAGCGTGCATTCCGTATTGCCGAATATCTGGGCGCCGATCAACCGGCCCTCGATACCGCGCTGATCTGGGCGAAAAATGCCCCGGACGACCTCGAAGCGCAACGCGCCGCCGCCGTGCAACTGGCGCGCGCCGGGCGTTATGACGACTCGATGGTCTATATGGAGAAGGTCCTGCAGGGCAAGGGCGACACCCATTTCGATTTCCTCGCGCTGTCGGCAGCGGATACCGATCAGGAAACCCGCAACGGTCTGATGAAAAGTTTCGACCGCTTGTTGCAGCGTCACCCGAACAACAGCCAGCTGATTTTCGGCAAGGCCCTGTTGTTGCAACAGGATGGCGACAACAAAGCCGCACTGGCATTGCTCGAAGACCATCCGCCGGAAGAAGGCGAGATCGCACCGATCCTGCTGCGCGCACGTCTGCTGCAATTGCTCAACCGTGGCGACGAAGCCCTGCCCCTGCTGCAAAAAAGCATCAAGAAATACCCGGACGACAAACGCCTGCGCCTGACTTACGCGCGCATGCTGGTTGAGCAAGACCGCATGGAAGACGCCAAGGCCGAGTTCTCCAGCCTGGTTCAGCAATACCCGGAAGACGACGAACTGCGTTACTCGCTCGCCCTGGTCTGCCTGGAAGCCAAAGCCTGGGACGAGGCCAAGGGTTATCTGGAAGACTTGATCGCGCGCGAAAGCCACGTCGATTCGGCGCACCTGAACCTCGGTCGCATCGCCGAAGAACGCAACGACCCGCAAGGCGCCCTCATCGAGTACGCCCAGGTCGGCCCGGGCAACGATTATCTGCCGGCGCAATTGCGTCAGGCCGACATCCTGATGAACAACGGCAAAACGGCTGAAGCGCAAAGCAAACTCGCCGCCCAGCGCGACGAGCAACCGGATTACGCGATCCAGCTGTACCTGATCGAATCGGAAACCCTGTCGGCTAACAAACAGGACGACAAGGCCTGGAAAGTCTTGCAGCAAGCCTTGCAGCAATACCCGGACGATCTGAACCTGCTCTACACCCGGGCGATGCTCGCGGAAAAACGCAATGACCTGGCGCAAATGGAAAAAGACCTGCGCCTGATCATCAAGCGTGATCCGGACAACGCCATGGCGCTCAACGCGCTGGGCTACACCCTGTCCGACCGCACCACCCGCTACGCTGAAGCCAAAGCGCTGATCGAGCAGGCACACCAGATCAATCCGGAAGACCCGGCCGTACTCGACAGCCTCGGCTGGGTGAACTACCGCTTGGGCAATCTGGACGACGCCGAGAAGTATCTGCGCCAGGCGCTGGAGCGCTTCCCGGATCACGAAGTCGCCGCGCACCTGGGCGAAGTCTTGTGGACCAAGGGCAACCAGCGTGAAGCCAAACAAATCTGGGGCAAATTCCTCAAGGATCAGCCCGACAGCACCATTCTGCGCAGCACCATCAAGCGCCTGACCGGATCCGAGACTCTTTAACTCATGTTTTTGCGCCACGTTATTGTTTTCAGCTTCATCGCCCTGCTCGCCGGCTGCTCGGGTTTTGGCACTCGCGAATCGGTCGAGGGCCACGGCAGTCCGGCTCAATGGGCCGCGAACAAACAACAGCTGACCGGCCTCGACGGCTGGCAGATCGACGGCAAGATCGGCATCCGCGCACCGAAAGATTCCGGTAGCGGCACGCTGTTCTGGCTGCAACGTCAGGACTATTACGACATTCGCCTGTCCGGCCCACTGGGTCGTGGCGCGGCCCGTTTGACCGGGCGCCCGGGCAAGGTTTCGCTGGAAGTTGCCAATCAAGGTCGCTATGACTCCGAGTCGCCGGAAGCGCTGCTTGAAGAGCAACTAGGCTGGAAACTGCCGGTGTCGAACCTGGCCTGGTGGGTGCGTGGCCTGCCAGCCCCGAACAGCAAAAGTCGCCTGAATCTGGATGCCGACAGCCGCTTGGCCAACCTCGAACAGGATGGCTGGAAAGTCGAATACATCGCCTACACCGAGCAGAACGGTTACTGGTTGCCGGAACGCATCAAGTTGCACGGCACTGACCTGGACGTCACGTTGGTGATCAAGACCTGGCAACCGCGCAAGTTGGGGCAATAACCCATGACCGCTGCACGCCTGACCCTGCCCTCGCCGGCCAAACTCAATCTGATGCTGCACATTCTCGGTCGCCGTGAAGACGGTTATCACGAATTGCAGACGCTGTTTCAGTTTGTCGATTATGGCGACGAGATCACTTTTGCCGTGCGCAATGACGGCGTGATTCAACTGCACACCGAATTCGCAGGCGTGCCCCACGACAGCAATCTGATCGTGCGCGCGGCGAAAATGCTCCAGCAACAATCCGGTTGCTCGCTCGGTATCGATATCTGGATTGATAAAGTGCTGCCCATGGGCGGCGGCATCGGCGGTGGCAGCTCGAACGCGGCGACGACTTTGCTCGGCCTGAATCATTTGTGGCAATTGGGTTGGGACGAAGATCGCCTGGCCGAACTGGGCCTGACGCTGGGTGCCGACGTACCGGTTTTCGTCCGTGGTCACGCGGCGTTTGCCGAGGGCGTGGGCGAGAAACTGACCCCGGTCGATCCCGAAGAACCGTGGTATCTGGTGCTCGTGCCGCAAGTCTCTGTTAGTACGGCAGAAATTTTTTCCGATCCTTTGTTGACACGTAACACGCCGCCCATTAAAGTGCGCCCCGTTCCCGAGGGAAACAGTCGAAATGACTGCTTGCCGGTGGTTGCAAGGCGTTATCCAGAAGTACGTAACGCATTGGATTTGTTAGGTAAATTTACCGAAGCAAAGCTCACCGGAACTGGAAGTTGTGTGTTTGGGGGCTTCCCAAGCAAAGCTGAAGCTGATAAAGTCTCGGCCCTTCTGACAGAGACCCTTACAGGGTTTGTAGCCAAAGGCAGCAACGTTTCGATGTTGCACCGCAAGCTGCAAAGTCTGCTCTAAAGGAACCAAGTGCTCGGCACTTGATGCAACAGATACAGGGGCGTCGCCAAGCGGTAAGGCAGCAGGTTTTGATCCTGCCATGCGTTGGTTCGAATCCAGCCGCCCCTGCCATTTTCTATACTCATCCAGGTTACCCTCAGCCTCTAGGTACTGCGCGTGTCCAAGATGATGGTCTTTACGGGGAATGCTAACCCCGATCTGGCTCGGCGTGTCGTACGTCAGCTGCATATCCCTCTCGGTGACATCTCTGTCGGCAAGTTTTCCGACGGCGAAATTACAGCCGAGATCAATGAAAACGTTCGCGGTAAAGACGTTTTCATTATTCAGCCGACTTGCGCTCCGACCAACGATAACCTGATGGAACTGGTAGTGATGGCTGATGCCTTCCGCCGCTCCTCGGCTACTCGTATCACTGCTGTTATTCCTTATTTTGGTTATGCCCGTCAGGATCGCCGTCCGCGTTCCGCACGTGTGGCTATCAGCGCGAAAGTCGTTGCTGACATGCTTACCGTAGTCGGCATCGACCGTGTTCTCACGGTTGATCTGCATGCTGACCAGATTCAGGGTTTCTTCGATATTCCGGTAGATAACATCTACGGCTCCCCGGTACTGGTGGATGACATTGAAGATCAGCGCTTCGAAAACCTGATGATCGTGTCCCCGGACATTGGTGGCGTCGTGCGTGCACGTGCCGTTGCCAAATCCCTGGGCGTGGACCTCGGGATCATCGACAAACGCCGTGAGAAAGCCAATCACTCTGAAGTGATGCATATCATCGGTGATGTCGAAGGGCGTACCTGCATTCTGGTCGATGACATGGTCGATACCGCCGGCACTCTGTGCCACGCGGCCAAGGCCCTGAAAGAGCATGGCGCAGCCAAGGTCTTTGCCTACTGCACACACCCTGTGCTGTCGGGTCGGGCCATCGAGAATATCGAAAATTCCGTGCTGGACGAGCTGGTGGTGACCAACACCATCCCGCTGTCCGCTGCAGCACAAGCCTGTGCACGTATCCGTCAACTGGATATCGCACCGGTTGTTGCCGAAGCGGTTCGCCGCATCAGCAATGAAGAATCGATCAGCGCGATGTTCCGTTAAGGGCCCTGCCCTTCGCGAAATGTCTTGTTGACGAAAAGCGCCCCGCCCCGGCATTCCTGCCGGGGCGGGGCTTTTTTGCCCATACCGTGTTCGGCGCTGGTCGCAAACGCCACTCGGTCATGGCTATTTTGGAGATACAAAATGAACGATTTTACTCTGAATGCTGAAGTGCGTTCCGACCTGGGGAAAGGTGCGAGCCGCCGCCTGCGTCGTATCGCTAGCCTGGTTCCAGCTGTAGTTTACGGTGGCGAGAAAGCCCCTGAATCCATCAGCATGCTGGCCAAAGAAGTTACCAAACTGCTCGAAAACGAAGCGGCTTACAGCCACATCATCGAGCTGAACATTGGTGGCACCAAGCAAAACGTAATCATCAAAGCTCTGCAGCGTCACCCGGCCAAAGGCCACGTGATGCACGCTGACTTCGTACGCGTTGTCGCTGGCCAGAAACTCACCGCTATCGTGCCTGTGCACTTTGTCGGCGAAGAAGCTCCAGTGAAAAAAGGCGGCGAAGTTTCGCATGTTACTTCGGAAATCGAAGTGACCTGCCTGCCTAAAGACCTGCCTGAGTTCATCGAAGTCGACCTGTCGAAAGCAGAAATCGGTTCGATCATTCACCTGTCGGACCTCAAAGCACCTAAAGGCGTTGAGTTCGTTGCTCTGGCACACGGCGATGACAAGGCTGTTGCCAACGTCCACGCTCCACGTGTTGCTCCAGAAGCTACCGAAGAAGGCGCAGCAGAGTAATTCACTCTGTCATGCCTGAGTGAGCAAGTAACATCGCGGACTGGAACGTAGCGAGAAAGCGGGCGAGAACGCGGAGTTTACATCCATGGTAAATGAGCATTTTTCGTCCACTTTCGCCGCTTTCCCTGATCGCGGCGATGTTATCCACCACTCAAAGGAAGGGCCCCTATCGTGACTGCCATCAAACTGATCGTTGGCCTGGGAAATCCAGGCGCTGAATACGACCAGACCCGGCATAACGCAGGGGCCCTTTTTGTTGAGCGCATCGCTGACGCACAAGGTGTCAACCTTGTCGCCGATCGCAAATATTTCGGCCTGACCGGGCGCTATTCTCATCAGGGTCAGGATGTTCGTCTGCTGATTCCCACCACGTACATGAACCGCAGCGGCCAGGCCGTGGCGGCACTCGCCGGTTTCTTCCGCATCAAGCCTGAAGAAATCCTCGTGGCGCACGACGAACTCGATCTGCCTCCGGGCGTTGCCAAGCTCAAGCAGGGCGGCGGCCATGGCGGTCACAACGGGTTGCGCGACATCATTGCGCAATTGGGTAATCAGAATACGTTCTACCGCCTGCGGCTTGGCATTGGCCACCCGGGCGTCGCCAGTATGGTTTCAAATTTCGTCCTGGGTCGTGCGCCACGCGCCGAACAGGAAAAACTCGATGCCAGCATCGACTTTGCCCTCGGCGTGCTGCCGGATATCCTCGCCGGTGAATGGAACCGCGCGATGAAAAACCTGCACAGCCAGAAGGCCTGACTCTTATCCGAGGGGAAACACCATGGGATTCAATTGCGGCATCGTCGGCCTGCCTAACGTCGGCAAGTCCACCCTGTTCAACGCCCTGACCAAATCCGGTATCGCGGCCGAGAACTTCCCCTTCTGCACGATCGAGCCGAACAGCGGCATCGTGCCGATGCCGGATCCGCGTCTGGAAGCCCTGGCGGCCATCGTCAACCCGAAGCGCATCCTGCCGACCACCATGGAATTCGTCGACATCGCAGGCCTGGTAGCCGGCGCCTCGAAAGGTGAAGGCCTGGGCAACAAGTTCCTGGCCAACATCCGTGAAACCGACGCGATCGCTCACGTTGTGCGCTGCTTCGAAGACGACAACGTGATCCACGTTTCCAACAGCGTCGACCCGAAGCGCGACATCGAAATCATCGACCTGGAACTGATCTTCGCCGACCTCGACAGCTGCGAGAAGCAACTGCAGAAAGTCGCGCGCAACGCCAAGGGTGGTGACAAGGACGCCGTGGTTCAGAAAGCCTTGCTTGAGCAACTGATCGCCCACTTCACCGAAGCCAAGCCGGCGCGCAGCCTGATGAAGAACATGAGCGCGGACGAAAAGGCCGTGATCAAGGGCTTCCACCTCCTGACCACCAAACCGGTCATGTACATCGCCAACGTCGCTGAAGACGGTTTCGAGAACAACCCGCACCTGGACGTGGTCAAGGCCATTGCCGAAGAAGAAGGCGCGATGGTCGTTCCGGTCTGCAACAAGATCGAAGCGGAAATCGCCGAGCTCGATGACGGCGAAGAGAAGGACATGTTCCTCGAGGCCCTGGGCCTGGAAGAGCCTGGCCTGAACCGCGTGATCCGCGCCGGTTACGAAATGCTGCACCTGCAGACCTACTTCACCGCCGGTGTCGAAGAAGTCCGCGCCTGGACCGTCAAAGTCGGTGCCACCGCACCTCAGGCTGCTGGCGTGATCCACACCGACTTCGAGAAAGGCTTCATCCGCGCCGAAGTGATCGCCTACAACGACTTCATCCAGTACAAGGGCGAAGCCGGCACCAAAGAAGCCGGTAAATGGCGTCTGGAAGGCAAGGATTACATCGTCAAAGACGGCGACGTAATGCACTTCCGCTTCAACGTGTAAACGTTACGCCCAAGAAAAAGCCGCGTTTGATACGCGGCTTTTTTGTGCCTGAGATTTACTGCTGAACCTATTTCCCCTGCGGGAGCGAGCCTGCTCGCGAAGAGGGAGTGTCAGTCACATCTCTGCGGATGTCACACCGCATTCGCGAGCAGGCTCGCCCACAGTTGGAATTGTGTGGGGTCAGGCCTTTTTGGTGCGCGGCAGGAAAATCGCCAACACGCCAAACAAGGGCAGGAACGAACAGAGGAAATACACGTACTCAATCCCGTGCACATCCGCCAGATGCCCCAGCAGCGCCGCGCCAATCCCGCCAAAACCGAACATCAAACCGAAGAACACCCCGGCAATCATCCCGACATTGCCCGGCACCAGCTCCTGCGCGTACACCACAATCGCCGAGAACGCCGAAGCCAGAATGAAGCCGATTACCACGCTGAGAACCGTGGTCCAGAACAGATCAACGTGGGGCATGAGCAGCGTGAACGGCGCGACGCCGAGGATCGAGAACCAGATCACCGCTTTACGGCCGATCTTGTCGCCAATCGGCCCGCCGAAGAACGTCCCCGCCGCCACGGCTCCGAGAAACAGGAACAGGTGCAACTGCGAACTGGCCACCGACAGGTCGAACTTCTCGATCAGGTAGAACGTGAAGTAACTGGTCAGGCTGGCCATGTAGAAATACTTCGAGAACACCAACAGCCCCAGCACCACCAGCGCACTGATCACCCTGCCCTTCGACAACCCGTGAGTCGCTGCCTGGCCGGCCTTGAGCTTGAACAGGTTCAAGTGATGGGCGTACCAGCGACTGATGCGGTACAGCACGAACAGCGCAAACACCGCGAACAAACCGAACCACGCCACATTGCCCTGGCCGAACGGGATGATGATCGCCGCCGCCAGCAATGGGCCGAACGCCGAACCGGCGTTACCGCCGACCTGGAAAGTCGACTGCGCCAGCCCAAAGCGCCCGCCCGAGGCCAGCCGCGCAATCCGCGAGGCTTCGGGGTGGAACGTCGAGGAACCGATACCGATCAACGCCGCCGCCAGCAGGATCAGGGGGAAACTGCCAACCATCGACATCATCACGATGCCAATCAACGTACAAATCGACCCCGCCGGCAACAGCCAGGGTTTCGGATGCCGATCGGTGTGATAACCGACCCACGGCTGCAACAGCGATGCCGTCAGTTGAAACGTCAAAGTGATCAGACCGACCTGAGTGAACGTCAGGCCATAGTTGGCCTTGAGCATCGGGTAGATCGACGGCAGCACCGACTGGATCAGGTCGTTGATCAAATGCGCCAGCGCCACCGCGCCGATGATACGCATCACCAATGGGCTGCTTTGCGGAGCAGCGGGCGCCGAGGCAGCGGCGGTCTGAACGTTGCTGATAGCCATGGAAGTTTCCGGACAGCAGATGGGTGCACGCAGGCAAGTGCGTCAATGTGCCATTTTTCGGTGCGCCAGCGCCATCCCCTTAGCCAGCTAACTAACTGACTGGTCGTCGACTACAAGGTGATAGCGCAACGCCATGGTCTGAATCTTGCCTTGCTTCTCCCCTTGAACGCGGGCGCCTTACAAAGGCGACCGACAATGGGAAGTTTCGCTACAGAGCCGGCCTACAGAGCGGGCGAGAGTGAACTTTCGAGGCCTTTTAGAGGGCACAGGTCGCGATCGAAATGAGCGCGATGCACGCCGATGGTGCGTGGTGTCCAGAGGAGTCATGGGGCATGCAGGCTTTCCTTTCACCGGGGATCAAATTGCTGGGGCGGTTTGGCTTCGCAGGTAAATTCCAGTTGTTGTTTTTGCTGTTCATTCTGCCGTTGGCCGGCAGCCTGTTGATGATCGGCCAGGACTATCGCGACAAGCTCAATCTGATTTCCGGCGAACGCGCCGGTGTGCGCCAGTTGCTCGCACTCGATGCGCTGGACGACCTGCTCGCCGCCCAACGCGACCGCGCCGCCCGTTGGCGCGCCACGGAAACCAACCGCCAACCGACGCCGGCCACCCTCGCCGCCATGGGCGCGTTCGACGCGGTACAGCCGGCTGTCCTGCAAGCCACCACCGATTTGGGCGCTGCGCTGAAAAATGAAGGTGCCGAGGGGGAAACACTCAGCCGCTATCAGGCGCTGCAAACCGCACTGAACGGGTTGGATTCGAAAAGCCTCAGCGGTGTCGGTTGGTGGCCGGACGGCTACGACCGCTTCACCAGCGCCCTCAGCGCGCTGCAAGCGTTGCGCGAGCAGATCGTCATGGACAATCGCCTGACCCTCGCACCGTGGCTGGAAACCTATCTGCTGACGCAGATCTCCACGCAGCACGCGCCGGACCTGATCGAACGCGTCGGACGCCTCGCAGCAGTCGGCCAGGCCTCAGTCGTTTCCGGCCAATTCACCCTGCAAAGCCGCTTGCAATTGCGCGACTTGCGCAGCCGCATCGGCGATGCCCGCGAGCAACTGGTCAAAACCGCCACGCTGCTCGAAGCTCGCCTGCCGAAAGATCAGCAGAGCTGGGCCAGCCAATACCATGACAGCCTCAAACACCTCGACAGCGGTTTGAAGGTGCTGGATGACGGCGTGTTCGGCGGCAGCATCAATCTTAAACCAGAGGACTTCGAACGCAGCCTCGATGCACTGCTGAGCGACCTCGCCGCTCTGCGCCAGAAGTCGCTGGTGTCGCTGGACCAACGACTGGATGCCTACCACAGCTCAGCGATCCGCCAATTCATCATGGTCGCGGCGATCTTCGGCTGCCTGCTGCTCGCGGCGCTGTATTTGTTCGTCTGCCTGCAAGCCTCGATCCGTCGCAGCGCCAGCGGCATCACCCTGCTCGCCGAAGCCCTTCGCGATGGCAACCTCAGTCTGCAAGTACCGGTGGAGGGCCGCGATGAGCTGGCGGCGATCAGCACCGCACTCAACGTTGCCGTGGTGCAATTGCGCGCGAGCATGCTCGGTGTCGATCACGAAACCTCGCAGTTGAGCCATGCCGTGCGCAGCCTCAACGAACACTCCAGCGGCGCTCTCGGCGAAGTCGAGGCGCAGCAGTTGCAGATCAGCCAGATCGCCGCCGCTGCGACGCAATTGGCCGCCACCTCGCAAGGCGTGGCGCAGAG
This sequence comes from Pseudomonas sp. rhizo66, assembly GCF_031931925.1. NCBI lineage: Bacteria > Pseudomonadati > Pseudomonadota > Gammaproteobacteria > Pseudomonadales > Pseudomonadaceae > Pseudomonas > Pseudomonas sp. rhizo66. The sequence continues at coordinate 30,101 of NZ_JAUJWZ010000007.1, read as the reverse complement.
TTGCGAACAGGCCTCCGGCAGCGCTCAGCAGACCCGGCGCATCGCCGCCGACAGCAGCCGTGACAGCCAGCGCACCACGGCGAGTATTCAGCAGCTCAATCAGCGTTTGAACGAAACTGCAGCGGCACTCGGCCGGGTCAGCGAGCAAGGCCAGCAGATTCAATTGGTCGTCGACACCATTCGTGGTGTCGCCGAGCAAACTAACCTGCTCGCACTCAATGCGGCCATCGAAGCCGCACGCGCCGGTGAACAGGGACGCGGTTTCGCCGTGGTGGCCGATGAAGTACGCAGCTTGTCGCAACGCACGCAATCGTCAACGGCGCAGATCGCCGGCACGGTCGACAGCTTGCGCGCCACGGTCAATGAAGCGGTGAGTCTGATGGAAGCCGCGTGCGGCCAGGCGCAAACCGATGCCGAGTCGGTCACCGGTCTGGGTGAACGTTTGGGCGAAATTGCCAGCGCTGTGCAGAGCGTCACCGATACCCTGGCGCAGATCGCTACGGCGGTTGAGGAACAGGCGAACACCGCCGACGAGGTCAGCGGCAATATCCAGCAGGTTGATCAGGCGGCCGTGCGTTTGCTTGAAGGCGCAAGGGCGGTGAACCTCGCGGCGGACACCCTGAGTCAGGGCAGCCATGCCTTGAGCGCCAATACGGCAAGATTTCAGCTGCGTTGAAGCCCCACCCGGCCCGGATTTCGCGGGCCGGAGGATAAGCGGTTGAAAATAAGAAGAAATATTTTAAATTTACGCTTGACGCTTTTCCATTTCAGGGGAATAATGCGCGCCACTTGGCTACATAGCTCAGTTGGTTAGAGCATAGCATTCATAATGCTGGGGTCCGGGGTTCAAGTCCCTGTGTAGCCACCAAGTACTAAAAACGGCTTACCGAAAGGTAGGCCGTTTTTTTATGCCTCTGGAAAAGTCTTGGTGATCTGTTATTCCGCTGTAATCACCAGACACCCTTTCATCACACGCACTTTGACGTTCTCGTTTACCTCGAATCCTGCCTGTCGTAACCACAGTCCGCGAAGCCTGATCCAGGGCACCGGTTTGGCGGGGCTGTAGGCTTTTTCCTTGGTGTGGACTGGGTAAAAGTCTGCGGCGATTTTCAGCCGGCGTTCAGTGATGGGGGTTGATGACGTATGATTGGTTTTAGCCATGATTAGCTCCTGTCTAGCTGCTTTTGGTTAGCGGGGCCAGGGTGTTCGTGCACCTTGGTTCCGCGTTCTTTGGGTTACTTCAAACTTCTTTTTCTTCGTTGCTCGTTTTGGTCGCTGCCTGTGCGATCAGGGCGTCGAGCATCTGCGCAATGACCTTCTGCTGGACCTTCGAAAGCTCATTGATCGACTGCAGCCGTCGATACCACGTCGAGGTCAAGCTGCGCCTGGGCGTCTCCGTGTACGAGGGAACCCCGAGCAGGTCTTCAACAGGCACGCGAAGCGCAAATGCCATCTTCACCAGTGTCGTGACCGGCATGCTGCGGGTGCCCTCCTCGTAGCCCTGAAAGGTTTGCCGAGAAAGACCTAAAGCCCGTGCAAACCGAGTCTGGGTGATCTCGTGCACTGTGCGTAAGTGAGCGATGCGACTGCCCATCGCCACCAGAAAATCGCGATCCTCATTGGAAATACTCATGACAATGGCCGACTGAACATAGAGTTGAATGGCAACGGACTCATCCTTTTCATCTGAAATCCATCCTGGAGAAAACGATAGAAACCATCCTCAGGCAGCCGAGCGTAAGTTGTCGACCTGAAAAGTCTGTAGGAGAAATGTGGAACAGCCGCCAAGCTGGAGCGAAGTACTACAGGCGCGAAATGCCTTTTCATTCGACTGAACCGGTACCGAGCGATCAGGTTGAAAAAACGCTGTAGGAAACAGGTTCGATCCAGATATGAATTAAATCGCGCACCACAAATGCAAAAACGGCTTACCGCAAAGTGAGCCGTTTTTTTGTGCCTGGAGGAAAGTGCCGACAGCAAAGAGACTGATGAGCTACTGCGAGCAGTTTTCCAATGCCGACAATCCTTTCGCCCAGATCTGCCGCGTGCGCAAACCGACCATTGCGCGCCAATCCGGATCAGCCGGATAAAACTGCTCCAGCAGATTCAACTTGATCCCCCGCCCCGTCGCATCCAGCGGATCGCCATGCAGATGCAGCCAATGGTCATCGCGCAAATAACGATGTACCTCCGGCCCCGGATACGTCCCGCACTCGATCACGAACGGCATCAACTGCACGTCCGGCAACGCATTGAGCAATGCCTGCGAGGTGTACCCGGTAGCCGTCGCTGCCACACCGGTTTCGCTCAAGGTATCGGCGCCGGTGTGTAGCGTGTAAAGCCATGGGCCGTAGATCGATTGGGCTTTTGCCAGAGCCGGATAAGGCGCCCGGGTGATGGTCAGCAACATCGGATGGCCGTATTCGCCAGCGCCGGTATGCAGATCAAAACACATCACGGTTTCAGCGCCAGCCAAATGCGTTTCGATGATTTGATGCAAGGTGCGATTCGACCAGCTCGGTGCGCGGCCACCGTAAAACAATCCGTCGGGATGACTGTGCTGACCGCCCTCGACAATCGACATCACTGCCGGCCAGCCGTGTTCGTCGATCTGCGCATCGAGCAGGGCATCGGCGCGTTGGCGCTCGGGGCCGTGCAAATCGGTGCAGGCGTAGATTTCATGCAGTGCGGCGTAAGCGTGGTTGTCCGGCAGCGGTCCTGTGAAATCCTGATGATTGCGGTTGAGGTCGATGTTGTCTTCATTGACCCGACGCAGCCATGCGGTGCCCCATGGGTTGATAAGGTGCACCATCACCACCGCGACATCATTGGCCAGCGAACCGGGTACGAATGCCTTCAGCCAATCGATCTGACAATCCGAGCCGTAATAGCCCTCGACACCGTGGGTACCGCTGAGCGCTACCAGTCGGCGTTTGGCCTGTGGATCACCGAGCATGGCGACGTCGGTGCTCAGCGGTTCGCCAAAAGGGCCGCAACGTGGATGTGCGTAGGAGGTGAGCGTGGCGCCAGCGGCATGGGCGGCTGCGAGAAACTTGTCGCGTTGATCGCGGTAGCTGGATTCGATGGGGAACTCGCTGTGCATATCGGTCTCTTGTTGATCTTGTAATTGTAGGAGTGAGCCTGCTCCGGGCGGCGTTCCGACGAAGGCGGTGGTGCATCCAACATTTGGTTGCCTGACACGCCGCATTCGCGAGCAGGCTCGCTCCCACAGGGGCGAATTTCAGTTCGATGAATTTGCGGTTGACCCTAGCGAACATCCGCCCCGAAAAGAAAGACAAAAATGCCCACCGGTTTGCGTCGCGACCGAGCGGTCGATAAAGTCCCTGAGACTTTTTATCCACGGACGGAGAGCCCGCGTGTTTTCAGCCTTGCCCTTGAGCCGCTTTCGCCTGCCAGCCCTGACGCTAATCATCAGCGCCCTGACCCTCACCGCGTGCAACGCCCCGCCCTCCTCGACCTTGCCGCTGGCCCCGGAAGCCGCTTCCGGTTACCGCACTGATCTGCAAACCCGCCACGCCAGCCAACACATGGCCGCCGCTGCCAATCCACTGGCCGCTGAAGCCGGGCGCGAGATGCTGCGTCAGGGTGGTTCGGCAATTGATGCGGCGATTGCGATGCAAGCGGTATTGACGCTGGTTGAGCCGCAATCGTCCGGGATCGGCGGCGGCGCGATGATCGTGTTGTGGGACGGCAAACAGGTTCGCACCTACGACGGTCGCGAAACCGCACCGGCCGGCGCTACCGAGAAGCTGTTCTTGCGTGCCGATGGCCAGCCGATGTCGTTCCCGCAGGCACAGATTGGCGGTCGCTCAGTCGGTACACCGGGCGTACTGCGTGCGCTGGAGATGGCGCACAAACAACACGGTCGCCTGCCTTGGGCCAAGCTGTTTGAACCGGCGATTAAACTGTCCGAGCAAGGCTTTGCCATTTCGCCGCGCCTGCATTCGCTGCTGGAATCAGATCCGGTGGTCCGCAAATCACCCGACATGGCCAAGTATTTCCTCAACGCTGATGGCAGCGTCAAAGCCGTCGGCACGCGTCTGCAAAACCCGGCATTGGCTGCAGTGCTCAAACGCATCGCCAACGAAGGTGCCGACGCGCTGTACAAAGGCCCGATTGCTGAAGAAATCGTCGCCAAAGTGCAAGGCCACGCCAACCCCGGCAGCCTGTCGCTGAACGATCTGCAGCGCTATCAGGCCAAGGAACGCGCGCCGCTGTGCACCGACTACAAACGCTGGCAGGTTTGCGGCATGCCGCCACCGTCGTCGGGCGGGATCGCCGTGGCGCAGATTCTCGGCATCTTGCAGGCGCTGGAAACCCGCGATCCAGGTCTTTCGCTGACACCGCTGAAACCGGTGAAAACTGACAAACCGGCTGGCATCGAACCGGCGCCAGAGGCTGTGCATCTGATCGCCGAAGCCGAACGTCTGGCCTACGCCGACCGCGCGCAATACGTCGCCGACACCGACTTCGTGCCGGTGCCGGTCAAAGGCCTGGTCGATCCGGGTTATCTGGCCAGCCGCGCCAGCCTGATCGGTGAACGCAGCATGGGCAGCGCCAAACCGGGCACACCGCCGGGCGTACAAGTGGCCTACGCCCCGGACCGTTCGCCGCTGCGCATCTCCACCTCGCAAGTGGTCGCGGTGGATGACCTTGGTGGCGCGGTGTCGATGACCACCACCATCGAAGCCGCGTTCGGCTCGCACCTGATGGTTCAGGGTTTTCTGCTGAACAATCAGATGACTGACTTCTCGTTCATCCCCGAAGAAAACGGACAGAAAGTCGCCAACCGCGTCGAACCCGGCAAACGCCCACGCTCGTCGATGGCGCCAACGCTGATCTTCGATCGCCACAGCGGCGAATTCCTCGCCAGCGTTGGCTCACCGGGCGGTTCGCAAATCATCGAATACGTGGCGAAAACCACCGTCGGCCTGCTCGACTGGAACCTCGACCCGCAAAGCGCCATCAGCCTGCCCAACTTCGGCAGCCGCAACGGCCCCACCGAACTGGAACAAGGCCAGTTCAGCCCGGCGCTGATTCAGGCGCTGAAAGACAAAGGGCATGCGGTGAATGAAATCGACATGACCAGCGGCACCCAGGCCATCGTGCGGGTCAAGGATGCGCAGGGGAAAACGTCGTTGGAAGGCGGCGCGGATCCACGGCGTGAAGGCGAAGCGTTAGGGAATTGAGGCTAGGACGCAAAACAAAAAAGGCTTACCGAGAGGTAGGCCTTTTTTCATGCAACTGATTAACTCGGGAGATCACTCGGCTCAGCGATTAGCCACCAGATGCGCCCCAAACAGCAAATAACAACCACCGGCCAAGCGATCCAGCCATTGTCGCGAACGCTCATACAAACCGGCAATCCGCCGACTGGCGAAGAACAGCGCCACGCAGCAATACCAGCTGAACGACAACGTCGCCATGGTCAGCACCGCCAGCGCCAGCAACAGTGGCGGAATATGAGCCGGCATGGCGGTGGCGAAGATGGTGGCGACGAACAGTGCGGACTTGGGATTGGTCATGTTGCCCAGAAAGCCCCGCCCGTAAGCGCCGAGCAATGTCTGCTCCGAGGTATCGGGCGCGCCCGGGACGATCGGCGCCTTGCGCTTGAACTGCTTGAGCCCGAGGTAGATCAGGTAACAGCCGCCGGCAATCTTGAAGCTCAGGTACAGCGTTGGCGCCGCGCTGAACAGCGACTGAATGCCCAAGCCCCCCGCCAGCCCCCATAACACCGTTCCGCTGGCAACGCCGAGCGCCGCGACAACGCCATGGCGGCGAGAACGGCTAACCGCCAGTTGCGCGATGTTGAAGAAGTTCGGACCGGGCGTGACCACCGCGACTGTCCACAACAGGGCCAGCGACAGCAGCGGCGCCAGATAACTCGAAAGGGCAAGATCCATGGGCATGCGCCTGATTGGTTCGACGATGCCCACTACCTTGCAACATCCGGCAATGTTTTGCCATCAGCCCATTCAGACCGCGAGCGTCTTGCCATCCACCGCATCACCAATCGTCAGGAAATGCCCACCCGCCACGTGGTGCAAGGTGCGCAAGCCGTCATGCCCCTCGAAATGCCAGCGCCCGTCGCTGAACACGCGCTCATCGGCGTGGGCGGCGATGACTTCGGCGAGGAACAGGTCGTATTGCTCGTGATTGCGCGGCTCCGGGAGCAAACGGCATTCCAGCCAGGCGACGCAGCCGTCAAGCAGCGGCGCTTCGACTTGTTCACCAGCAAAAGTCTGCAGGCCATAGGCCTGAAACTTGTCTTGCCCTTGGGTCTGGCTGATTTCCAGGCCCGACGTATTACCGACGGTTTGCACGATGTCGGCCTGATTGGCGCACGGCACATTGAGCACGAAGGTGCCGGAGGCTTCGAGCAACTGGCGGGTCCAGGTGGATTTGTCGAGGACGACGGCGACTTTCGGCGGTTCGAAATCCAGCGGCATCGCCCAGGCGGCGGCCATGATGTTGCGCTCGCCATCATGGGCGGCGCTGACCAGCACGGTCGGCCCGTGGTTGAGCAAACGGTAGGCTTTGTTCAGGGGCACCGGGCGGCGGTGGGAATCGCTCATGGGGATCTGCTCCGGGGGAAAAGGAGCCGATTGTAGCGCCAGACCACAGAAAGAAGGCGGGTGAAAAACCTGTGGGAGCGAGCCTGCTCGCGAAAGCGGTGTGTCAGTCAACAGCACTGCTGAGTGAACTGACGCCTTCGCGAGCAGGCTCGCTCCCACAATGGATCAGTGGAGATTAGTTGGAGAGTTGATTGGCAAACTGGCCGACTGCATCCACTACTTTTTGCGCGCCATCCTGAATCTCGACAATCACCGTGCCCGCCTCCGCCGCCAGCGCCAGGCCTTGTTCAGCCTGGAGTTTGCCGTCGGTCATCAGGGCCACGGCGTTGCGCGCCATTTCCTGGTTCTGCCGCACCACGGTGACGATCTCTTCAGTCGCCTGACTGGTGCGCGACGCCAATTGCCGCACCTCGTCCGCCACCACCGCAAAGCCTCGGCCCTGCTCGCCGGCACGGGCCGCTTCGATGGCGGCGTTGAGCGCCAGCAGGTTGGTCTGTTCGGCAATGCCGCTGATGGTTTTGACGATGGTGCCGATCACCTGCGACTGCTCGTTCAGCGCTTCAATGCCTTCGCCGGCAGCCTGCATGTGTCGCGACAGATCTCGCATTACGTTGACCGCTTCAGTCACCACCGTGGTACCGCGCTGGGCGGTGCTGTCGGTTTGCTGCGAGGTGCTGTAGGCGATGCTGGCCGCGTCGGCGACGGCTTGCTCGCGATTGACCTGATCGGTGATCACCGTAGCGAACTTCACCACTTTGTACAGTTTGTCGTTTGCATCGACCACCGGGTTGTAGGACGCCTCCAGCCACACGGTACGGCCATGGCTGTCGACACGCTTGAAGCGGTTAGCCACGAATTCGCCGTTGTTCAGACGTCGCCAGAAATTCTGGTACTCAGCGCTGTTGTATTCCTCCGGCGTGCAGAACATCCGGTGATGTTTGCCCTTGATCTGCGCCAGGCTGTAACCCATGCCGCTGAGGAAGCGGTCGTTGGCGTTGAGCACATTGCCGTTGAGGTCGAATTCGATGACAGCGGTGGAACGCACCAGCGCACCGATCAGGTTTTCGTGTTCACGCGAGGCTTCGATGGTGCGGGTCAGGTCGCTGGCGAACAGCGAAATGTGCTTGATCCGCCCATCCGAAGACCGCACCGGTTGCACGATCGAACGCAGCCACGCTTCCTCACCGTTGCCGCGCAACAGGCGCACGGCGCCGGCGAAATGCTCGCCGCGGGTCATGGCGTTTTTGAAACGGTGGTGGAATTCGTCGGTCTTCACATGAGCCGGGACGATGTCTTCAATCACCCGCCCGATCAGGTCCTGGCTCTTGTAGAGCATCTCGGTGAGGAAGTTCTGGTTGACCGATTGAATGCGCCCGTCGGGCTCAAGGTTCAGCACCAGCATCTCGCTTTCCAGGCTTTCCTTCACTTGCACAAGGCTGGAGAGTTCTTCACGAAGAGTGGCCAGCTCTTGCTTCAGGCGTTTGTTGAACATGGGAAAGTACCGATGGGCAGGATAGAAAGCGGGATACAGCCTAGCCATCGGCCTTGAAAAAAATTTCTGAAGAGCGCTTGCGACCCGTCGGTCAAAAATAGTTCGAGCGCACGCTGTCAGGCGGTTCCGGCGACCTGACATTGTCCTGTGCGTGGCATTCGCGAGCCGAAATACGCGGCACTCAACAGCCCCACCACGCCCATCACAGCGCAGAACATCACACAGATCCACGGGCTCCATGGCATCAGACCGATCAGCAACAGTGGTGTGATACTCGCCCACGCGGCGTAGGCAATGTTGTAGGTGAAGGAAATGCCTGACACGCGGATACGCGCCGGGAACAACCCGACCATTACCGACGGCACCGCGCCGACCACGCCGCAGGCCAGGCCGGCAATGGCATACGCGATACCAATCCACTCGCCACCGCTGATCAGGCAGCCGTAAAGCACGCCGATGCCCAGCGGCAGCAGCAGGCTATAGAGCATGACCGTGCGCCACGCACCGAAACGATCGACCAGCAACCCGGCAATCACGCAGCCGATATTGAGAAACACGATGCCCAATGCACTGAGCGCGAAGGTGTGGCTGGCGGTCATGCCGAAGGTTTTCTGCATCATGGTCGGGGTGATGACGACGAATACCACCACCGCCGAGGTCAGCACGCAGGTCAAAAGCATCGCCGGCAGCATCGCCAATCGATGCTCGCGAAGCACCGTGCGCAGCGGCAGTTCGACCCGCGCCTCGCGCTGCGCTTCCATGGCCATGAACACCGGGGTTTCGCTGAGCCAGCGGCGCAGGTAAACGCCGACTACACCGAACACGCCGCCGAGCAGGAACGGGTAACGCCAGGCGTAATCGAGGATTTCCGCCGGGGTGAACACTTGCGCGAGGAACGTCGCGGTCAACGCGCCGATCAGGTAACCGAAGGTCAGCCCGGCCTGCAAAAAGCCCAACGCGTAACCACGATGGCCGGCCGGCGCGTGTTCGGCGACGAACACCCAGGCGCTCGGCACCTCACCACCAACCGCCGCGCCCTGCAGGATGCGCAGCGCCAGCAACAGCAACGGCGCGAAATAACCGATCTGGGCATAAGTCGGCATGATCCCGATCAGCAGGCACGGCAGCGCCATCATCAGGATGCTCAGGCTGAAGACTTTCTTGCGCCCGAGTTTGTCAGCGAAATGCGCCATCAGAATTCCGCCCAACGGCCGCGCCAGGTAGCCGGTGACGAAGATCCCGAAGCTTTGCAGCAGACGCAGCCACTCGGGCATTTCCGGTGGGAAGAACAACTGGCTGAGGGTCAGGGCGAAGAACACGAAGATGATGAAATCGTAGATTTCCAGCGCGCCGCCAAGGGCCGCAAGGCCGAGGGTCTTGTAGTCGGAACGGCTGAACGGCGCGGGTTTGGCCGGGGATTGGGCAGTCATGGCAAAGAACTCTGAATCAGGCAAAAAACCAAGGCGCCCATGGTCTACGCAAACGGGCGGATGGACAACCCGTTAGACCATAGTCCCGGTTTTGCAAAAGCGGCTCACAAAGAGTCGGCCGTTGAATTACTGTTAATGCCTGTCCAGCGGGACCACGCCAACGCCGGCCAACCGCCGTGAACCCATGTGGGAGCGAGCCTGCTCGCGAAAGCGTCAGCCCAGCCAACTTCAATGTTGAATGTGCCGACTTCTTCGCGAGCAGGCTCGCTCCCACACGGATCTCTGTGTTGTCGAGATCGGCGAGCGTTCCCGCGGACCACAATAACCATAAAAATCCGAGGTACTCCCTGTGGCCGTTGATATCGAAGATAGCCGCTCTGCGCGCTTTGCCCTGCGCTGTTCAAGCTTTGCCGAACGCTGGTTTCCCGACTCCTGGGTATTCGCCGCGCTGGCGGTGATCATCGTCGCTTTGGCCACTTTGGCCATGGGCGCGAAACCCACCGATGCGGCGATGGCGTTCGGCGACGGGTTCTGGAGTCTGATCCCGTTCACCATGCAAATGGCCTTCGTGGTGATCGGCGGCTACGTAGTCGCCAGCTCGCCGCCCGCCGTGAAACTGATTGATCGCCTGGCACGTATCCCGAAAAACGGCCGTTCCGCCGTGGCCTGGGTGGCGCTGATCTCGATGGTCGCGTCCCTGCTCAATTGGGGCCTGTCGCTGGTGTTCGGCGGTTTGCTGGTGCGCGCCCTCGCCCGCCGCACCGATCTGAAAATGGATTACCGCGCCGCCGGTGCTGCGGCTTATCTGGGCCTTGGTGCGGTGTGGGCACTGGGTTTGTCGTCGTCGGCTGCGCAGTTACAAGCCAACCCCGCCAGCCTGCCGCCGTCGATCCTGTCGATCACCGGGGTGATTCCGTTCACCGAAACGATTTTCCTCTGGCAGTCCGGCGTGATGCTGCTGGCGCTGATCGTGATCTCGATCATCATCGCCTACGCCACCGCACCCGGGCCGAACTCGGCGCGCGACGCCAAGGCCTGCGGCATCGACCCGGCCTTCAACCTGCCACCGCTGCAACCGCGCACACGGCCGGGTGAATGGCTGGAGCACAGTCCACTGCTGATCATCGTGTTGGTGCTGTTGGCGGCGGGATGGCTGTTTCACGAGTTCTCGAGCAAACCGGCGATCACTGCGATTTCCGGCCTCAATACCTACAACTTCCTGTTCATCATGCTCGGCGCATTGCTGCACTGGCGCCCGCGCAGCTTCCTCGATGCCGTGGCCCGGGCGGTGCCGACCACCACCGGCGTGTTGATCCAGTTCCCGCTGTACGGCTCGATTGCTGCGCTGATGACCACGGTCAAAGGCACCGACGCGCAAACCCTGGCGCATCACATTTCGACGTTCTTCGTCAGCATCGCCTCCCACGACACTTATGCGCTGTTGATGGGCGTGTATTCGGCAATTCTCGGTTTCTTCATCCCGTCCGGTGGCGGCAAGTGGATCATTGAGGCGCCGTACGTGATGCAGGTCGCCAATGATCTGCAATACCACCTCGGCTGGGCGGTGCAGATCTACAACGCGGCCGAAGCGCTGCCGAACCTGATCAACCCGTTCTACATGCTGCCGCTGCTCGGCGTACTCGGGTTGAAGGCACGGGATCTGATCGGTTTCTCTTTCGTGCAACTGCTGGTGCACACGCCGCTGGTGCTGCTGTTGCTGTGGGCGTTGGGGACGACGCTGGCGTATACACCGCCAGTGATGCCTTAACCCAAAGCGGGGGCGCAGTCATGATGGCCGCGCCCCACACTTTTCTCCTGAAACAGCCCTGTGTCGGGCTGCCTGTCGCAAATAATGGCTCAGAGCCATCATCCTGCTTTACCGCATCGCTCCCTCGGTAATATTCTGCGCGCCCATAAATGTTTCCATTTTTTACCAAGCGCAAAGGGAGTTCGTTGCAATGATCGTAGGGATTGACCTGGGAACCACCAACAGCCTGGTCGCCGTCTGGCGTGGCGATGCCACCGAGTTGGTGCCCAATGCCCTGGGCCAGTTCCTGACACCGAGCGTAGTCGGTCTGGATGATCAAGGCCGGATTCTGGTGGGTCAGGCGGCGCGCGAGCGTCTGCACACGCATCCGCGCCTGACCGCGTCGCTGTTCAAGCGCCACATGGGCAGCGCCACGGAAATTTATCTGGCCGACAAGGCGTTTCGCCCGGAAGAACTGTCTGCGCTGGTGCTCAAAAGCCTGAAAGAAGACGTCGAGCGCGCGTTCGGCGAAACCGTCACCGAAGCTGTGATCAGCGTCCCGGCCTACTTCAGCGACGCGCAACGCAAAGCCACGCGCATCGCCGGCGAACTGGCCGGGCTGAAGGTCGAGAAGCTGATCAACGAACCGACCGCCGCCGCCCTCGCCTATGGACTGCACCAGCGCGACAAGGAAACCTCGTTCCTGGTCTTCGACCTCGGTGGTGGCACGTTTGACGTGTCGATTCTGGAGCTGTTCGAAGGGGTCATGGAAGTGCGCGCCAGCGCCGGTGACAACTTCCTCGGTGGCGAAGACTTCGACACGGTGCTGCTGGAGCACTTCATCAGCCAGCACCGCTCGGCCGCCGATTTCCCTGAGCGCAGCAGCGTCATCCAGCCGCTGCGTCGCGAGGCCGAGCGTGTGCGCAAGGCACTGGGTCAGGACGACAGCGCCGAATTCCGCTTGCAGCTCGGTGAGCGGCAGTGGACGCAAACCATCACCCAGCAACAGCTGGCGACGCTGTACATGCCGCTGCTCGAGCGCCTGCGCGCGCCGATTGAACGAGCCCTGCGCGATGCGCGCATCCGCGTCAGCGATCTGGACGAGATTCTGTTGGTCGGCGGCACCACGCGCATGCCGCTGGTGCGCAAACTTGCCGCCGGGTTGTTCGGCCGCTTTCCGTCGATCACTCTGGATCCCGATCAGGTCGTGGCCCAGGGCGCGGCGATTCAAGCGGCACTCAAGGCTCGCGCCGCAGCGCTGGAAGAAGTGGTGCTGACCGATGTCTGCTCCTACACGCTGGGCATCGAGACCTCCACCCAGGTCGGCCGCAACTATGAGAGCGGCCACTACCTGCCGATCATCGAGCGCAACAGCATCGTCCCGGTCAGTCGGGTCAAGACCGTGTACACCCTGCACGACAATCAGGAACAGGTGGTCGTGCGGATCTTTCAGGGCGAAAGCCGCCTGGTCAAAGACAACGTGGCGCTCGGCGAGCTGGACATCAAGGTGCCGAAGCGCAAGGCCGGTGAAGTTGCCCTCGATGTGCGTTTCACCTACGACAACAACGGCCTGCTCGAAGCGCAGGTGAAAATCCCCCTGACCGGGCAGCAGCATTCGCTGGTCATCGAGAATAATCCGGGGGTGCTCTCGCCCGAAGAGATCCAGCAGCGCCTGGCAAACCTTGCGCAGCTGAAGATTCATCCGCGCGAGCAACAGGTCAACACGCTGTTGAGTGCCCGTCTGGAGCGTCTCTATCAGGAAAGCCTGGGCGATCTGCGTGATCTGATGGGCGATTGGGCCAAGCAATTCCAGATCGCGCTCGACTCTCAGGACGAGCGCCAGATCCGTGAAGTGCGCACCGACTTGAGCCGCCGCCTGAACGAACTTGATCGCACCCCGTGGCAATAAGGAGCCTGGCCATGGATTGCTGGTCGGTGCTGCACCTGCACGATGACGCCGACGCCCGCGACATCAAGCGCGCCTATGCGCGCCTGCTGAAAACCTTCCGCCCCGATGAGGATGCCGAAGGTTTCCAGCGCTTGCGCGAAGCCTACGAACAAGCGCTGGCGATTGCCCGGTGGCGCCTTGAAAACGCTGAGCCTGCGGACGAAGAAGACGTCGCCGTGGCCACGGCCTCCAGCACTTTTGCCGCACTGGCGTTCGATGCTGCGCTGGCAAACAAACACAGCCACCCGCAAAACCCTTCGTGGGATGTTGCCGCCCCTGAGTTTCTGCCCGTCAGCCCGGCCGCCCCGGAGCCGTTCGTGCCGCCCGAAAGGGCCGAGGTTCGACGTGTCGAGCCCATGGCCGCGGACACTCATGTAGATGCGCACGCGGTTGAAACGCAAGCCGCGCAGCAACTGCTCGAAGGCCTGTCACCAGACAACCTCGACGAGCGTTGGAATCAGGCGCAACAGCAAGGCTGCGCCAGGGCGTTCGAAAGGCTGTTGCTGCAACGGTGTTTTGACCAGCCACATCTGCGCAGCCCGCTGCTGCACTGGGCCGTCGAAAACCTTGGATGGCTGGGGCCGTGGCAAGACGTGCCGATGAATGATCGTCAGCGTGACGGACTTACCGAGAGCCTGATGTCCGACTATCGAAACGCCTTGCAGGCACTGCTGGAAAGCCACAGCGAGCGCGAATTCCTCAATTTGCTCAAGCGCTACAGTGCTCAGCCATGGCTGCAGGTATTCGATCGCCGTGAACAGTGGCAACAAAACCTGCTGCACTTGCTCAATGACACTGAGTGGAGCGTGCCGCTGTTCGACCGCATCGGCCAGTTGTTCGGCTGGGATCACAACAAAGGCCTGCACCCGCAGCCGGACTGGCTCTGGGACGCCTTGATCGAACGCTGCGACCAGGAAAGCTTCTACGACAATCTGCGCGCCAAGGCGGAAAGTGACCGCACGTGGGCGGCCGACGTTCAGGCGGCGCATCTGTTGATCAACCCGCTCAAGCCTTTGCAGCAGAAGAAGATCATCGACGGCTTTGGCCAGAATGAATGGCAGGCCTGCCATGACTTGTCGGAAAAACTCACGTGGCGCTTCCCCGAGTTGCTCGCACGTTTGCCCTACGCCGATGTTTTTTACTGGCGGCGTTTTTTTCCACGGCCCATCGCTGCCGAAACCTGGGTACGTGTGTGGGCGGCCATTGCCCTGGCGCTGTTCCTGCAACATCTGCCCTCGCAAGAAAAAACAGCCATGCACCTCATCTTCATTCCAATGATATTTGCCTGTGTGCCGGTCTGGTTTTTCCGCTTTGCCCTGAGTTGGTGGGTGGTGCTCACGTCCTATGTCATCGTGCCGGATCTGTGGCTCACCGAATGGCTGATTCCACGCAAATGGAACCCTGACACGCGCTGGCTGGTGATACGCCACGGAGTACCGCAAGGGGTGATGGTGCTGCTGTTTTCGCTGCTGCTCGGGCCGCTGGGGGCGCTCACTTATGTCGGCACGCTCCTGATCGGGCTGGTGCACGAACGCCGTATCGGCTCGCTCGATCCGGAACTGAGCCAGCGCCGTCCTTGGCTGACGGCGCTGCACTGGGCGCACTTCAGTCCGCTGCAATTGTTCTTTCTGCTGGTCATGACCGCCATGACAGCGGCCGGCAGGCTCGGCTTTTCGCTCACCCAGTTCATGCCCGGCTAGGAGCGCAACGACAAAACGCTCTGTCACCCAACCGTCACATTGCCTTGCTAGCGTCCGCCCGAAACATACTGAAACAATTAAGCAAAACGGGCTGAACGATGAAAGACGACACAGACGGCACTGACGCAGCTGAATCCAATCAACCTACCGACACCAGTCGCCGCCGCTTCCTCGGCGGCGTCGCGGTGCTCGGTGTCGGTGCCACACTGGCCGGGTGTGGCACCGCCGGTGATCAACCGGGCAAACCGGCCGAGCGCCCTCTGACGCCCGCCGAGCTGGACAAGGCCCTGCGCGATCAAGTGAAAACCGTGGTGGTGATCTACGCCGAGAACCGCAGTTTCAATAACCTGTTCGGTGATTTCCCCGGTGTCGAACAGCCGCTGGCCGCGCTCAAGCCCGCCGACTATCAACAACGCGATCGCGACGGCTCGCTGCTGCAAACCCTGCCGCCTGTCTGGGGCGGCGTCCTGCAGATCGGCCCGCAAACCCTCGATGGCGTGACCTACCCCAGCGCCACGCAATTTCAGGAAAACCTGCCCAACGCACCGTTCGCCCTCAAAGGCCCGAATGGCGAGGACTTGCCGTTCGGTCTGGTCACCCGCGACTTGTGGCACGTGTTCTATCAGAACCAGATGCAGATCAATGGCGGCAAGAACGATGGCTTCGTCGCCTGGGCCGACTCCGGCGGCTTGACCATGGGCCACTACGCGCAGAGCCGTTATTCCCTGCGTCTGTGGGACGTCGCTCAGGAGTTTGTGTTGTGCGACAACTTCTTCCAGGGCGCTTTCGGTGGCTCGTTTCTCAACCACCAATACCTGATCAGCGCCACCGCGCCGTTCTATCCTGACGCCGCCAATTCCGTGGCCAAATCGCAGATCGCCGCGCTGCAAAGCGATGATCCGAGCGACCCGCGCCTCAAGCCGCTGGAGCAATCGCCGGCCAGCGCGATGAGTGGCCCGCCACAGTTCGGCCCGAGTGCTTTGACCCCGGACGGCTTCGGCGTCAACACCCTCGCCCCGCCCTACTGGCCGACGTGGATTCGCGACCCTGAGCGCCCGGCTTATTCGAAAGCGGATCTGCCCAACGTGATGGTGCCGCAGACCCACGAACACATCGGCGACAAGTTGTCGAAAAAGCACATTGATTGGGCGTGGTATGCCGGCGCGTGGCAGGCGACGCTGGAGCAATACAAGGATTCCGCCGGCATTCCGAAAATCCCCAACTTTCAATATCACCATCAGCCGTTCAACTACTTCAAGCAGCAAGGCCCGGAGAACCCCGACGAGCGCAATAAACGCCTGCGCGATGCTGGGCTGGGGGATGAGTCGAGCACCAACAAGTTCTTCGCCGATGCCGAGGCGGGCAAGCTGCCGGCGGTGAGTTTCTACAAACCCCAAGGCAACCTGAACATGCACGCCGGTTACGCCGATGTGGCCTCCGGTGACCGGCATATCGTGCGTGCGCTGAAGGTGCTGCGCGAAAGTCGGCAGTGGCAAAACATGGTGGTGATCGTCACGGTCGACGAGAACGGCGGCTGGTGGGATCACGTCGCACCGCCCAAGGGCGACCGTTGGGGGCCCGGTTCACGCGTGCCGGCGCTGGTGGTGTCGCCGTTCGCGCGCAAGGGTACGGTGGATCATACGGTCTACGACACCGCGTCGATCCTGCGTTTGATCACCCGTGTCTTCCAGCTGGAAACCCTCGACGGTCTCAAACAACGCGACGAGGCGATGGTTGCCCGGGGCCAGCAACCCATGGGCGATTTGACCAATGCCCTGCATTTTCCGGCCTGAAAACCAGCCCTGCGAGTTTGCGCAAAAATCTGCCAATGATGGCTTCTCTGTCAAACGCGGCTGATCCACTATGAGGCGCCCCCGACACGCGGGGAACCCACGCTGAAAAGGATCTGAGCATGTTCAAACTCGCAGGACTCACCCTCGCCGCGCTCACACTGAGCGCAGCCGCCCACGCCGATGTCGATCTGAAACTGGGCAGCACCGAACGCGTCACCCGCCTCTTCGCTTACCCCAACAATTGCAGCGTGATCTGCTTCCGCAACTGGACGCTGGAACAGACCGTCGCCCATTACCTCAGCCAGAGCGTGCAACGCGATGGTTATGCCGATGCCAAAGTGCTGGTCAAGACCGACAACGGCCAGCTCTACGCTGAGATCACTGGCGTGCCAAAGGATTACGACAAACCGCTGTCGGCGCTGCTGGACGCCGGAGATCTGGCCTACACCGGTGCGAGCAAACTCAATGCCGATGGCAAATGGGCTTACAGCTGGTACCTGTTTCTGCCGCTGGGCATGGCGTTGGAAAACCGCAAAAGTGTCGAGTTGCTGCACTTCCCGCCGGATTACTCGCTGACCCAGGCGCAGGACTATCTGCGTTCGAACACCACCGATCGCTGGGCGACGCTGCTCACCGACAACGGCATCCCGGCCGCCGAGACACCGGCATTCCAGACCATTATCGACATCGCCCCGATCGCCGCACCGTCCAACGCCGGCAGTGATCTGGAAGGCGTGTATGACTACTTCAAGGACTACCAGACCACCCTGGTCAAACAGTTCAGTCAGACCGCCAGCGGCGCAACGCTGCCGATGGTCGCGTTTGGCGCGCCGGTGCGTAACTGGATCAAGCAGCAATACGGGCCCACCGTGAATGTCCTGGGCCTGGCGACCATCAGCCCGAGCGAAGGCGTGAACGTGCCGGTGCTGGGTTCCAACCACCCGAGTTACATCTGGTACGCCGCTGACCCGAAGAGCTACACCGGCGACGACGCACAGGCCAAGGCTGATGCTGCGGGTCTGAAAGTCATGGGTCAGGATTTGAGCGCGGCCTGCTGGCAAGCGGGCATGGGCAGCAAACCGGGCAGCGATGCGCAGGCCACCCTCAACAGTTGCACGCAGACGTGGCAGGTGACGCAGAAAGTCAAAACCTGCGAATTGTTCTACACCTCGATCCGCAACCTGACCCCGGAGCAGGCCGTCGCCAAGTGCGCGACCACCCCGATCAAGGCCCAACTGAAGCAATTGCAGGCACCGCTGCCTGCCACCGCCGTTCCCGCCCCGCACCTGTAATCGCTTGAAGCGCTCCCGTGTCAGCCAATGCTGACGCGGGAAAGCGTCTAAATCGCCTGTCAGATCTGACAGTAGACCGGCTATACCTAATACGACACGATTGGATCCAAATAGACGTGTTGCAGCAATGACAGGACGTCACCCCAAGGAAGTCGCAAAATCTTTGCGACAAGGACTGTTATGAACATCCATGCCATGACGCAATCGGCGCCACGCGATACTGAAGGTATTTACCCCTTCGCCGGTTTGCCCGTGCGCCTGGGGTTCCCTGCCAGGGCCGATTTCGAAATCATCCACGATGCGCACCGCAGCCCTGTGGCGGTCGCGGCGCGGCGTGAGTTTTTACAAAGTCGCCGGATGTGCCGGGTGTCCGGACAACTACTGCCCTATCGCTGCCGACAGACCCGACAAATGCTGACGGGCATCCATATTTACGATCCGCGCTTTTGCGGCTTGATCGAACACGCCTGCGACCCCAACGTATTCCTCGACATGAGCGAGCTGTGGTTGTGGGCGTTGAAAGATATCCACAGGGGGGAGCGGCTGACCATGGACTACGCCGCCACCGAAGACAAACTGCTGCATCAGTTTGCCTGCGGCTGCGGGGCCAAACGCTGCCGAGGGTGGATCACCGGTTACGACGAACCACCCAGCATCGAGGGCTACCACTTTCTACAGCGCTGGCGGCACTCGGGTTTGCGTTGAAAGCGTTCGTTACAACGCGCCAACCGGACGCAAACGGTATTGCGGCGGCAATTGCTCGAAACCGCTGATGGTGGTGTTCAGGCTTTTCCAGCGGCCATCCTTGATGCCGTAGATGCAGCCGTGGATCGACAGGCTCTGCCCGCGATGCCAGGCGTTCTGGATGATGCTGGTGTGCGCGACGTTGGCCACTTGCTGGACCACGTTGAGTTCGCAGAGACGATCGACCTGCTCTTCTTCGGTCGGCAACTTGGCCAGCTCTTCGCGCTTTTCGTAGTACAGATCGCGGATCGAGCGCAGCCAGCCGTCGATCAGGCCGAACTGGCGATCCTGCATCGACGCGCGCACACCGCCGCAGCCGTAGTGGCCGGTGACGAGAATGTGTTTAACCTTGAGCACATCGACCGCGTACTGGATCACCGACAGGCAATTGAGGTCGGTGTGCAGCACCACGTTGGCGACGTTGCGGTGCACGAACAGATCGCCCGGCAGCATGCCGACGATCTCGTTGGCCGGCACGCGTGCGTCGGAACAGCCGATCCACAGATATTCCGGCGTTTGCTGGCGCGCCAGTTTGGCGAAGAAATCCGGGTCTTCCTTGGTGATCGCGTCAGCCCAACGCTCGTTGTTATCAATCAGGTCTTGTAAGTCGTGCATGCTGTAAGGCCTCAAGAAAGATGCGCTGCTTTGACAGACGACCGCCGGTCGGGGTCACGCCAGAATCGCAAGTGATTTCGTGGGAATTCTCGTGTGCCCGATGAGTCCACCTTAGTAAGGCCCACAGTATGAGGATTTGCCATGACTGATTCACGACGCCCTTTTGACGCGGTGCAACCGGAACCGATCGATGATAACGAAGACCGCATGGGTTCGGTGCATGAGCTGGATTTCGACGAAGACGAACCCAGCGCGAAAATCGGTGATGAAATCCCGGAACGTGAACGCGAGCAGTTGATGCCGAACGAGCGGGTGCGCGAGGCCGGGTTTACCGGCGCATCGACCGCCGACCATGAACCCACCGACGATGACCTGAGCCCGGAAACGCTGATTCATGAAGATGGCGCACGGGATGCCGAAGAGGCCGGGGAAGGCAATCAGGCCGATTGGGACCTGAGCATTGTTGATGAAGATGATATTGGCGGTGGCAACGGGCTGGATGAGGCGGAACTGGCGCGGCGCGATCCGCTGGATGGCAATCGCTGATCACTTGAGCTGAAACTCTGTAGGAGCTGCCGAAGGCTGCGATCTTTTGATCTTGTTTCGTAACAGCAGAAGCAAAATCAAAGGATCGCAGCCTTCGGCAGCTCCTGCAGTTAATCAGTCAACCAGGGTGCAAGCCATGACCACGGCATCTTCACGTCCGCCCACCGCCGGATAATAATCCCGACGCCGGCCAATCTCGTTGAAGCCATAGCGCTCGTATAACTTGAACGCCGCCGTATTGCTGTCACGCACTTCCAGAAAGCATTCCCGAGCGTCAGCCTTGTAGGCAATCGACATCAGATGCTCCAGCAACGTCAGCCCCAGGCCACGCCCCTGATTTTCCGGTTTGACGGTAATGTTGAGCAGGTGTGCCTCATCCAGAATGATCTGCACCACCCCGTGCCCCACCTGCTGCTGGCCTTCGAACATCAGCCAGATCTGGTATTTGCCCAGGCCGTCGAGAAAAATCCCCCGGGTCCACGGGTGGCTGTAAGCGGCGTACTCGATTTTCAGCACGGTTTCCAGATCCGCCTCGGTCATCGGGCGGAACGATACAGCGTCACTCATTCGATTCTTTCCAGCGCGCCATCAGCCGACGCATGGCTTGCCACACAGCGGCCTTGCGCTGTGGCTCTTCCATTAACAATTCCAGACCGGGAATGGCCCAGGCCGCGCCCAGACCTTCGATCTGCAATTCACGATTGAATGCTTCGGCGTCCGCTTCACCGGCAAAACGCACCGCCGGCAGACCGATCAGCCACAGGCAGGCGCACGGCGCGGCTTCCATTTGCACGGAAAGGAAACCCTGGACGAAATCGCGCGCCGCCTCCGGGCCTTGATCCATGGTGCCGCGATTGAGCCACGGCCAGCGCACCGGCTCGCCGACAATCTGCGGCGCATCCGGCAGACCGGCGGCGCGCAGCATGTCTTTGAGCAACAGATAGGCCGGATCGCGGCTCTGGAAGGCTTCACCTGTGGGTAACTCGACCAGCAGCAGGCAACGCCCGGCGCGCAACAGTTGCAGGGCGAAACGCGGCGGCGGCACCGGTGCCGGTTTGGCGACGACCGGTGTGTCGTCAACCACTTCCACCGGTTTGGCACCGTTGCGGGTGCTCGCCAGCGACGGCCGCGGGACTTCGATTTTCGGCCGTTCGACCGGACGAGCGGCAACCGTTTGCACCGGCGCTTCGGCCTGCGGCGCGGGCACCACCGGCGCCTCCACCTCAGGCTCGGGCATGTCCAGCAGCTCGGGCCGTGACGGTGCGGCAAAGGGCAATTCGGTGCGCGGCAGCCAGTTGACCACCTGCATGGCGTTCAAATAGGCGCGGCGGCGGGACTCGATAAGCAAGGGTCGGCCACTTGTGGATAACTGAAGTGCGCTGATTCTACCGCCGTTCGCTCAAGATCGCCCGTTGTTGATCGATAGACTTGATCTAAAGAAAGCGACAGTCCGTCCCGAGAGTGAATCGCATCCTTCGTGATGCAGTACAATCGCCGCTTTTCATTGCCAACCAGCCGGGCATTCCGATGATCGAACCCAAGCGCGTCTTGCGCGCCCTCGCTGAACACTGGGCACTGCTTGAGCCACTGTGTGAGCACTTCGACCAAGGCACTTTGAGCCTCAACGAACTGCGCTCGCAACTGGCCGCCCAACAACTGGACAGCACGCCGCAGGACATCACCAGCCTGCTCGACGTGTGGATTCGCCTCGATATCCTGATTCCGGTGGCGAAAAGCCCGAACCGTTTCGAGCTGAACGCACAGATCCACGATTTCCTCGCGTACCTGCGGCGTGAACACCGCTTGGGCCTGTGCCTGGAAATCGAAGCTTATCTGCGTCACCTCGAACGTCTGGCCGGTTACATTCAGGACGCTTTCGAAGTCCGCGACGGCCACGACCTCGCCCGCCAGTTGCGTCTGCTCGACATGCGCGTGCGCGACGTGCTGAAGAAGCTCGACAACGACGAACAGGCCCTGGTCGCCGTGGCCGAGCGCGCGAAGACCAGCGATCGGCAGATTCCATTGCGTCAGCGTTACGCCGAAGTACTGGCGACGTGGGACGAATACGTCGAGCCGATGATCGATCTGGTGAACGCCGACGGCGCCTTCGAACAAGGCGTGCGCAAGGTCGAAACCGTGTTGCTGAAGATGCTCAGCGAACAGCAGCGCCTCGGCCATCTGGTCGATGACGACATGCTGTTGCGCACCCACGCGCGCATCCTCGAAATGCAGACCAGCGCCCAGCTGACGTTGCGTCACGCCCGCGAACTGCTGCTGCCGCTGCGTGAAGAAGCGCGCCGGCACAACGCCGTGACCCGTGGCGCGGCGCTGGCTCTGGCCGCCATTCGGCGTAAAGGCATCGATGCCGTGCCGCAAGCGGCGATGCCGCTGTTCACCCGGCCGCAAAGCACCTTCCTCGGCAGCGCCAGTCAGGTCGAAGCCTACGTCTATGCATTGGCGCGTTTCGAGCCGAAACCGGCGCGCTTCCCCAAGGCGCACAAGACCCAGAAAGGCGAAGCCCCGCGCGCGCCACGCACCGTGCGCGAGATGGTCGACCGTTGCGAAGAAGCCCTGCCGATGCCGGATCTGATGACCTGGCTGCTGGAGCAGGAACCGGACGGCGCCACCGACGAATTGCTCTACTGGTTCTCGCGCCTGTCGCGGGAAAAACGCTTCAAGCGTGAGCGTCTGGAACGCCGCGAATACCACACTCACGAGCACCAGGTCAGCCTGCGCTCCTTCGCCCTGCTCTCGGCCAGCGATACCGCCGCCGAGAATTCCGCGAGCACATCCAATGCATCTTGATCTTTCCGAACTGTCGCAACTCGCGCCGATCTTCCGCGAGCTGTTCAAGGGTTACCACGTCAGCCGCCGCGACCCGGAGCTGTACGCGCAACTGTCGAACTTCCAGGATCAGTACCGCACGCTGTTCAAGGCGCTGGGTTTTGAACTGGTCTGCGACACCCGTGGTTTCTACTACTTCGTGCCGGACATGGCCGCTGCGGCGGTGAACAAGACCGCCCAGCGTCTGGCGCTGTTCACCTTCATCCTCGTCGAGCACCTGGCCGATCAGGGCCGCGACCCGATCGCCGTGCTCGATGGCGGCAGCCTCGGCCGCGAAGAGTTGCCATCGCTGCTGGAGAAGTACCGCGACCTGTTCATCCAGGCCGAAGTGCAGACCGTCGAAGAGCTGGAAGAAAAAATCATGCGCCGCATGACCCAGCTCGGTTTTGCCGGTG
Source organism: Pseudomonas sp. rhizo66 (assembly GCF_031931925.1). Taxonomy (NCBI): domain Bacteria; kingdom Pseudomonadati; phylum Pseudomonadota; class Gammaproteobacteria; order Pseudomonadales; family Pseudomonadaceae; genus Pseudomonas; species Pseudomonas sp. rhizo66. The sequence goes on along the minus strand of NZ_JAUJWZ010000007.1, from coordinate 6,959 downwards.
AAGAAAACGGCGTGTACCGCTTCCTCCCGCCGATGCACCGTTTCCTCGACGTGTGCCTGTCGGTGCAGCAGGACCGTGATCTGGCGGCCAGCGTGCACAGCGTTCTGCCGCTGCCGGCACCGGTGCTGATCGACGAAGCGGCCGAAGCCAAATTCCTCGAAACCGACGACCCGCTCGATCTTTCCGAATTTGAAGAAGAGAGCGAAGAAGACGCACTGGCCCGCGCCATTGCCGAAGAACAGGAGTCCGACGCATGAGCCAGGAACGCTACGGCATCCGCCGCTTTGCCCTTTTGAACACCGCCGGTTACAGCCTCGGTCTGTTCCCGCTGGAAGAACCGCTGTCGGTCTACGGCGCGAACAACCTCGGTAAATCGGCGTCGATCAACGCCTTGCAGTTCCCGATTCTGGCGCGCATGTCGGACATGAGCTTCGGCAAGTACAGCCTCGAACAATCGCGGCGCTTCTACTTCGCCTCCGACACCAGCTACATCCTCGTCGAAGTGAACCTGCCCCACGGCCCGCACGTGATCGGCGTGGTCGGTCGCGGCCCGGGCGGTGGTTTCGGTCACCAGTTCTTTGCCTACGCTGGCAAGCTCGATCTCGCGCATTACCAGAAGAACGACACCTGCCTGCGTCAGAAAGAGCTGTTCAGCAACCTTGAGAAAGAAGGCCTGAAAGCCTACGAACTCAAGCCGGACGAACTGCGTCGCTTGCTGGTCGGCGGTCACACGTCGATCCCGCTGGACCTGACCCTGATCCCGCTGCGCTCCACCAGCGAGCAGAGCCTGAAGACCTTCCGCGCGTTGTTCATCAACCTGCTGCACATGCGCGAAATCACGGCAGCCAAACTCAAGCAGCTGTTCCTCGATGCGTTCGAGCACAGCCTGCGTTCCGGCAGCGTCGATTACATCGCCGCGTGCGAAGAAGCCTTCCGCGACGTACGCCGCATGGAGCAGGACTACAACTCACTGGTCGCTGCCGGCCCGTTGGTTGAGGCCTTGGCCAATGGCGTGAAACAGCGCGACGTGCTGCGCGGCAAACTGCATCGCCTGTCGCCACTGCTCGATTCGCTGCTCGGCACCTGGTCGGACTACGCCAATGCGCGCAAGGAAGAGCTGACCATTCAGGCCGAGCACTACCGTCGCGAGCAGGACGATCTGCAAAATGATCAACGCGGTGGCACTCAGGAACTGATGCGCCTGGAGCGGGAAATTTCCGGCATCCAGCGCTGGCTCGGCGAGTTGTCGGTATTGAAAAACCGCTTCGCGCTGGTCGATGACGTCAAAGTGCTTGAGCAACAACTGCTCGCAGCCAAAGACGCTCACGACGAACTGGCCGGCGCCTTGGCACAATCCCGCCAGTTCAGTGCCGAAGATCTGGAAGAGCGCCTGCGCGACCTGGAAAAACGCCTGAAGTCGGTGAAGCAGCAACTCGATCACGCCGACAACAACAGCTACGCCCGCCTGCGCGAAGAGTTCTCGCAACAGGACGTCGAGCGTTTGATGCGCCTGTTCAATAGCGCGTTGTTCAGCCTGCCGCTGGGCGAACACGGCATCACCCTCGACGAGGAAGGCGAGTGGGTCAAATCGGTTGAGCTGATCCTCGATGGCTTCAAAGGCGAGCGCTTCGAAGTGCCGGGCCTGTCGATCGACATCTCGCACATCGAGCCACCGGCGCTACAGGCCTTGGCCGACCGCGCTGCGCTGCGCGACCAGAAAGAGCGTCTGGAAAAAGAGCTGAAACAGCTCAAGACCCAACAGGCCGTTGCTGCTGACCGCGCCGCGAGCAAAACCCAGACTGAAGCGCTGTACCAGCAGGTGCTGGACGCGCAGAAAGCCCTGGAAGACTTCCGGCGCACCCAGACCCTGAGCGCCGAAGAAGGCGACAAGCTCGAGCAACTGGCGCAGATGGAAGCCGCTCAGGATGAACTCAAGCGCTCCAGCGATGCGTTCACCGAGCGCGTCCAGCAACTGTCCGCCAAGCTACAACTGGTCGGCCGCCAGATCGCGGATATGGAAGCCAAACAGCGCACCCTCGACGACGCGCTGCGCCGTCGTCAGTTGCTGCCGGCGGATCTGCCGTTCGGTACGCCGTTCATGGATCCGGTCGACGATTCCATGGACAACCTGCTGCCGCTGCTCAACGACTATCAGGACAGCTGGCAGGGCCTGCTGCGTGCCGACGGTCAGATTGAAGCGCTGTACGCGCAGGTGCGTCTGAAAGGCGTGGCCAAGTTCGACAGCGAAGACGATATGGAACGCCGCCTGTCGTTGCTGATCAACGCTTACGCGCACCGTACCGATGAAGCGCTGACGCTGGGCAAGGCCCGTCGTGCGGCGGTCACCGACATCGCCCGGACCCTGCGTAACATCCGCAGCGACTACGATAGCCTCGAGCATCAATTGGCGCTGTTCAACCGCGAAATCAACAAGCGTCAGGTCTCCAACCTGCAGAGCTTCCGCATCGTCCTCGCGCCGAACAAGGAAGCGCTCAAGCACATCGACCAGATCATCCACAGCGCCGGTCAGTACGAAGAAGGCGAAACCCTGTCGGTGTTCGACCTGAGCCAGAGCGCCGAGCAGGACAACAAGAACGAAGAGGCCAAGGAATACCTGGCGCGGCTGGTGGCGGCAAACCACAACCAGCTCGGTCTCAAGGACTTGTTTGAGCTGGCGTTCGAGATCACCAAGGTCAACGGCCAACCGGTGATTCACACCGACATCGACGGCGCGGCGTCCAACGGTACGACCATGACCATCAAGGCGCTGACCAACATGTATTTGTTGCTGCACTTGATGGATCGCGATCTGGCCGGTCGCGTACGTCTGCCGTACTACCTCGATGAAGCGGCGGACATCGACGAGAAGAACCAGGCCGCGTTGCTGGAAACCAGTCTGCAACTGGGCTTCGTGCCGATTCTGGCGAGTGTGAAGCCGCAGGTCTGCGCCAGTGTCGCGATCGACCTGGAAGGCGGCAGCGGCCCGGCGGGGATCTACATTGATGAGGCGGACTGGAAGTACATCCGCCGCCATGATGTGGTGAAGGCGACGCTGAACGTTGAAGCGGATGAGCCGGAGCTGGATGCGGTTTGATCGGTATTAACTGACGGCAATAAAAAGGGCCGCGATCTGCTGGGATCGCGGCCCTTTTTTATGGCTTGGGATTTTTGCTGACTTTGCGGGCCTCATCGCTGCTCCCACTGGGTTTTATGTCATACACAAATTTTGTGTGCACCACCGACCACTGTGGGAGCTGGCTTGCCAGCGATGGCGTCCTTTCAGACACCGAATAATCTGGAGGTTATTTACCGAGCGAAATCTTCGGCGCCCACGTCAGCCACTCATCCTCAAACTTGTCGAACAGCGGGAACGTCTGCTCAGCCCGCGCTGGGTTACCCATGCGCTCGCCATCCGGCGTGGCGAAAGCAATCCCACCCTGAATCGCCGTCTCCAGCGACTCGGTTCGCACGGTCAGCCCGTTGAACAAACCGATATCGAACCCTACGCCACTGGTGTTCCAGAAACGGCTGCCGCTGCGCACCAACGGCGCGTACTTCGGCTCGATCAGAATGTGCACCAACACGCGATCAGCGGTCTGCCCCAGTTCATAGCCGGTGACTTTGCCCACGGTGATTTCGCGGTAAGTCACTGGCACACCCGGTTTCAGCGAACCGCGACGGGCCGCGCTCAATACCAGACTCAGCCCCGCTTCTTGCTTGGTCACTTCCGGCGCATTGGCCAGGGCAACAAAGTTCTTCTGCGGGCCGAGGTTCTTCGCTGCCGGTTGCACTTCTATGTATTTTCCGGTCACCAGGGTTTCCAGATTTTCTGTCTTGATCAGGCCCAGCTCCGGTTTGACCACCCAGAACTGACTGCCGATTCGCGCGATCTTCTCCGGTACTTCGGTAATCCGCGCCGTGAGGATGACCGATTGCAGATCATCGGTCAGATCGACACTTTCGATCTTGCCGACATCCAGCCCCTTGAAGCGAACCGGTGTGCCGCTGCGCAGGCCGTCGGCGCGATCGACTTTGATCGTGACCACAGCGCCCTTTTGATTGGCGTCATCATGATTGGCGAACAGACGGAACCGCGGAATGCGTTTCTGCAGCGGTGCCTTGGCTTGCGGTGTTTCGAAAGCGATACCGCCGGCCATCAGGGTTTGCAGGGACTCGCTCTTCACTTGAATCCCGCCGGTCAAACCGCCGGTCAGCGTGACACCACTGACGTTCCAGAAGCGCGTCGAGGCGTTGACCAGGTTTTCGTATTCCTTCTCGATGTGAACGCCGATCACCAATTGCTTGCGGGTCTTGGAGAACTGATAGCTCTGCACCGAACCGACCTTGACCTGTTTGTACAGAATCGGGCTGCCGACATCGATCGAACCGAGCGTGTCGGTGAACAACACCAGGTGCAGGCCCGGCGAACGCAGATCCAGCGGCGGCGCTTTCGGCCGTGCCTCGAACTCGCGTTTCGGCGCTGCGCCCTTGTCACCCGGGCGCACGGCGATGTAGTTACCTTTCACCAACGCTTCCAGGCCGGTGATCCCAGCCAGAGAAATCGACGGTTTGACCACCCAGAACTGGGTGCCGTCGACCAGATAGTCTTCGGCCAGAGGATCAAGCGTCAACTCGGCAGTCGCGCTGTTCAGATCCGGATCGACTTTCAGTGCTTTCAGGTTGCCGACCTGAATGCCTTTGTACATCACCGGCGTGCGGCCAGCCTGCAGGCCTTCGAAGTCGCTGAGTTTGACCTTCACGCGAATCCCGGCAGCGGCCGCATCGAAGTCTTCATAAAGACGAAACGGCAGGCTTGGATCGGTCGGCGGGCTGTCCTTGCGGTTCTCCGGCGTGGCGAAGGCAATACCGCCCGCGACAATGCTGGCCAGCGATTCGCTGCGCACTTTCACGCCGGACAGGTTGGCGTCGATGCTGATGCCGCTGGCATTCCAGAAACGCGTGTGTTTACGCACCAGTTTGGCGTAGGTCGGCTCAATGAAGACTTTGAGTTCAACGGTGCTTTGATCTTCCGACAGCACGTAGCTTTTGATCTGGCCAACCTTGATCTGCTTGTAGAACACCGGGCTGCCACGGTTCAGCGAACCGAGACGATCAGCCTTGATGGTCAGGTGCAGACCGGGTTTGGCGTCCGACAGCGGCGGCTCTTCGGCCAGCGCCTTGAACTTGCGCGTCGGCTCGCCTTCGCCAGGGCTGATAGCGACGTAGTTACCCGAAACCAGAGTTTCCAGACCGGTGATGCCGGCCAGGGTCACGCTCGGTTTGACCAGCCAGAAGCGCGTGCTGGTCTTGAGGTATTGCTCGACGTCTTTATTCATCTCGACGGTGGCGATCACGCCTTTGGAGTTGCCTTCATCGTCGAGCTTGAGCGCCTTGACCTTACCGACCGGCATGCCTTTGTACATGACCTCGGTTTTATTGGCCTGGATGCCTTCGCCACTCTCGAAGCGGACCTGGATCTCGATACCGGTTTCGGAATAGGCACGCCAGCCGAGCCAGCCACCGATGATCAGCGCGATCAGAGGCAGTACCCAAATGGCAGACCAGTTCGAAGCCGGTCGGGTTTTCGCTACGGGCAAATCAGTCATGGTCGTCGTCCGACTCCGTGTTATCCCAAATCAGTCGGGGATCGAAAGTTACTGCGGCGAGCATCGTCAGAATCACCACACTGGCGAAGGCGATGGCGCCAAGATTGGCTTCGACACTGGCAAGCCGGCCGAAGTTGACGACCGCCACGAGAATGGCGATCACAAAAATATCGAGCATCGACCAGCGGCCAATAAACTCGATAAAACGGTACATCCAGATGCGCTGACGGGCGGACAATGGCTGACGTCGTTGCACTGAAAACAGCAGCAACGCGATGCCCACCAGTTTGAAGGTCGGCACCAGAATACTGGCGATAAACACCACGGCGGCAATCGGAATCATGCCGTGCTGCACTAGTTGGATCACGCCGGACATGATGGTGCTCGGATCACCCTGACCCAAAGAACTGACAGTCATGATCGGCAAGACATTGGCCGGGATATAGATAATCGCTGCCGTTATCAGCAGTGCCCAAGTGCGCACGAGGCTATTCGGACGCCGGGCATGAACCAGCGCACCGCAACGGGTGCAGGTTTGCTCATCGGTGTCCGCGTCCTGCTTGTTCAGTTCGTGGCATTCGGTACAGATCAAAATGCCTGCATCAATCGCCCGCATGAGCGTTTTCTCCTGATAACGCCTGCCAGATCTGATGTGGCGACATCACCACTTCCAGCCAGACCTGAACCAACAACAAACCGATAAAACACGCCAAACCGAGGCCTACGGTGATGGCGGCCATGTCCGCCAGTTTGACGATCGCCACCAGTACGCCCATGAGGTAGACCTCAAGCATTCCCCAATCTTTGAGGTGGTGATAAATGCGATAGAGCAGCAAACCGTAACTGCGGCCGATATCGAAGCGGATCGTCAGTAACACGAATAACTGGCACAGCAACTTGAGCAGCGGTATGGCCATGCTACACAGGAAAACTACGATCGAAACGCCCTGCATGTCGGTGTTGAATAGACCTAACACGCCGCTCCACACCGTATCCTGTGACGATTGCCCGAGGATATTGAGTTGCATGATGGGTAAAAAGTTTGCCGGGATGTACAGCAATAATGCTGCGATCACCAAGGCGAGGCTGCGCTGCACCACGTTATGGCGATGGGCGTACAACTCGTAACCGCAGCGCGGGCAGAGGGCTTTTTCGCCATGGGCAAGTTGTGGCTTGCGCATCAGCAGGTCGCACTCATGACAGGCCACCAAGTCTTCCAGCGGTAAATCTGACAGCCCGGGGGCGTCAACCGACTCTGACATAAAGGCTCTGGCTCCGAATAAGGTGGGGCTATTCTAGTGTTCTGATTCGAAAATAACTGTGCAAATTTGTTCGCTGTCGCGAGTAAAAAAC